>CAYZJL010000086.1:0-8832 GCA_964478615.1 uncultured Zetaproteobacteria bacterium | reverse complement strand
CATAGTTACCACTATGCGCCTCAAAATCATGCTGTTTTTGACTCGTTTCCCCACCGGTTCGCTACAATCACCCTAAGTCCGACAGACTCCTAGAAACCAGATGGTTAAATCAAGCTTTGTGGCTGCTATTAATACGTAATCAGGAAAGCCTTTATGGATTTTAAGATTACTCTGAGCGAACGGGTTATGAAATATGTTTATCGTGCGTGATGATCTCTGCATCAATGATATCTGAATGCGCTGAGCTGGAAGCATGGTTTGTATTTCCTTGATTGACCTTTTGAAATGGCAGCCTGCCTATGAGTAGCTTGCGGAAGGGCGGGAATAACAATAGAAAACCCAGACTATCAGTGATGAAACCAGGAGTGAACAGGAGTAGGCCTGAAAAAGCGATCATGAGGCCATGCAAGCCGTGTTCAACAGGCGCTTCACCATGTGCCATGCGCTTCTGGGCATCTATGAGTGTGCTCATGCCCTGCCAGCGAATCAGGAAACCGCCGAGTGCTGCGGTGAACAGGCACAGGGCTATGGTTGAAAGCCCACCAATGCCGCTGCCGACTTCGATCAGTAACCAGAGTTCAAGCAGAGGAATGGATATAAAAAGTAGAAATAATATTCTTAACATAGGCCATGTATAGGGATGTTTGCTCGTATATTCAAGGTCAATGATATTGCATTGATTCAATCACTACCGGATGTTGACCATGATGTGGTGATGTGAGGTGCTGAAAATCATTGAATGAGGTAGTAGTGACAAATCAGTTACAAATCGATAATTCCTTGTCTATAATTGGGGAAACTTTGGAGGGCATTTGTGAAAAAAGCATTGATTACAGGCGTGACAGGCCAGGATGGTTCATATTTAGCGGAATTCTTGCTCGATAAAGGCTACGAGGTGCATGGCATCAAACGCAGGGCCTCTTCATTCAATACCCAGCGTGTAGATCATCTTTATCAAGATCCTCATACGGGTGATAAAAACTTTATTTTACATTATGGCGATTTGAGTGATTCATCAAATTTGACCCGCATTCTTCAGGAGGTACAGCCGGATGAGGTGTATAATCTGGGTGCTCAATCACATGTGGCGGTCAGTTTCGAGTCGCCGGAATATACTGCTGATGTGGATGGCATGGGCACGTTGCGTTTGCTGGAGGCTATTCGACTGCTCGGACTGGATAAAAAAACCAGATTTTATCAAGCATCAACATCTGAGTTGTATGGTAAAGTACAGGAGACTCCGCAATCAGAGACTACGCCTTTTTATCCGCGTTCACCCTATGCGGTGGCAAAAATGTATGCTTATTGGATCGTGGTCAATTACCGCGAATCGTATGGCATGCATGCCTGTAACGGTATTTTGTTCAACCATGAATCGCCACGCCGTGGTGAAACGTTTGTAACACGAAAAATCACCAGAGGGTTGGCCAATATTGCTCAGGGTTTAGAGTCATGCCTCTATATGGGTAATATCGATGCACTGCGCGATTGGGGGCATGCCAAAGATTATGTGCGTATGCAGTGGATGATGTTGCAACAAGATACACCGGAAGATTTTGTCATTGCTACCGGTGTGCAATATTCCGTGCGTCAGTTTATTCAATGGTCAGCCGCTGAACTTGGCATTACCCTGCGTTTTGAAGGTGAAGGTCTTGAAGAAAAAGGCATTGTTGAATCGATTGAAGGTGATGATGCACCTGGGCTTAAGGTTGGTGACCTGATTGTTCAGATTGATCCGCGTTATTTCCGCCCTGCAGAAGTTGAAACCTTGTTGGGTGATCCGAGCAAGGCCAAAGCGAAGTTAGGCTGGGTGCCCGAAATCACCGTGCAGGAGATGTGCGCTGAAATGGTGACTGAGGATCTTAAGGTGGCCAAACGTCATTCATTATTGAAAAAACATGGTTATGACATGCCTGTGGCTGTGGAAGACTGAGTAAAAAACTAGCCACGAATTACACGAATTAACACGAATTTAAAGGCATTGTGATTAAATTGTCAGAGTAAGTGTAAAAAGGAATAAGTGGCTGTGAGGAAAGCTATGGGTGAGCACAGCGGATAAACTTAAGGGTCTGTCTATTCGTGAAAATTCGTGTCTATTCGTGGCTAAAGGTTGAAAGATTTTGATTAAATGGTTGGTTGAGGTGTAAATGAATAAGAATTCAAAGATATATATTGCAGGGCACAGAGGTTTGGTTGGTTCTGCTATTGTGCGCGCACTTCAGGCGAAAGGCTTTGATAATCTGCTTTTAAAAACATCTGCTGAACTGGATTTGCGTAATCAGGCAGATGTAGGAGCCTTCTTTGTCAGTGAGGAACCTGAATACGTGATATTGGCAGCTGCAAAAGTGGGGGGGATACTGGCCAATGACACCTATCCGGCTGATTTTATTCGCGATAATCTGCAAATTCAGACCAATGTCATTGATTCAGCTTATCGTAACGGGGTGAAGCGATTGCTTTTTCTTGGCTCATCTTGCATCTATCCGAAACGTGCGCCACAACCGATGCCTGAATCCTGCTTGCTCACTGGTGAATTAGAACCAACGAATGAGTGGTATGCGATTGCCAAGATTGCCGGTGTGAAAATGTGTCAGGCTTATCATAAGCAATATGGTTTTGATGCGATTTCAGCCATGCCGACCAATCTCTATGGCCCAAATGATAATTTTGATCTTGAGAAGTCGCATGTGTTGCCAGCCCTGATGCGCAAATTTCATCTGGCCAAGCTGGCTTTGGCCGGTGATGTTGAAGCGATTGCTGCAGATGAACAGCGTTATGGGAGTATTCCGGATGATATTCTTTCCAGCCTTGCTGTGCAGAGAATAACCGGTCACCAGTTACAGGTGAGCGGAAATGCACCGCAAGTGAAACTGTGGGGCAGTGGTTCGCCGTTTCGCGAGTTTCTGCATGTCGATGATATGGCCGATGCATGTCTGTTTCTTATGATGAATAATGCGTTATCAATCAATGGTTCGCGGCTTTACAATGTTGGTATTGGCTCAGATATTACCATTAGAGATGTTGCAGAGTTAACACAGCGCATTGTCGGTTTTGATGGTGATGTGGTGTGGGATGCATCCAAGCCGGATGGAACAGCCAGAAAGTTGATGGATGTGAGTCAGTTAAACAGACTGGGCTGGAAGGCTTCAATTTCTCTTGCTGATGGTATTGCTGATGCATATCGCTTCTATTTAGCTCCATAAGCGAGCCACGACACACGAATGGGAAGAAGGTGAATGGCGATCAGGTGAATTGTGGAACAAGAGAGTATCCCCTAGGGGAAGCCAGAGAGACTCCCCTGGGGGACGAATAAAGCAACAATCATAGATTTTTAATTCGTGTGTATTCGTGAAAGAAGGTGAATCGAGTTTGCGAGAGAGAGGCTACCCTGGGGTGTTCGTGGCTAAGATTTTTCTGATTCTGAATCGTTGATTAGAGGGGGATATATGCAAAAAAGTACAAATGTGGTTTGGCACCGCGCCACGGTAACACGGGCTAGACGTGAGGTCGCCAATGGGCACCGTAGTGTGATCCTGTGGTTTACCGGCTTGTCCGGAGCGGGCAAATCGACCCTTGCCCATGCGGTTGAGGAGCGACTGCATCAATTGAAGCTGAATACCTTTGTATTTGACGGGGATAATGTGCGACACGGCCTCTGTGCTGATTTGGGTTTCTCACCAGCAGATCGTGTGGAAAATATTCGCAGGATTGGAGAGATGTCGAAACTTTTCATTGAATCCGGTGTTATTGCATTAACTGCTTTTATTTCTCCTTTCAGAGCTGACCGGGACAGAGTGCGAACATTGGTAAACGATGGTGATTTTATAGAAGTGTATTGCAAGGCATCTGTTGACCAATGTGAATCCCGTGATGTGAAAGGGTTATATGCTAAAGCACGCAGTGGTGAAATTAGTGACTTTACAGGCGTTTCATCACCTTACGAAGCTCCTGTAGATCCAGAGCTAATTGTTGAGACAGGCTCAATGCCCCTGGATAAGTGCGTTGATCAGGTGTTGATCTATCTGAAGAACGCGGGTGTGATAAAAAACTAATTCTTTTGGCTTGAAGAGCTACTTGCAAAAGTCGTGAGCGGCTCTGAATATTGGCTAAGGCCTAAAAAAATCGTCATTCCCGAGAGGTTTTATCGGGAATCCACTATTGATGCTGAATAGCCAAGTTTCCATAGATCTACCTGATTACACAGGCACGATTCAATTGGATGATGTCTGTTGGGTTGGTGAACGTCATGGTGGTAATCAGGTAGATCTTTAATGCGATTGCCCTGGGTTGAATCATTAAACTTTTGATGCAATCTCTGAAATTTCATCTATAACTATTGATAAATGATGGTTTGGCAGGTAGTTTGGGCGCGGATTTTAGCGATGCTGCAGCTTGTAAGAGTGCTTTATCTTATCTTGTTGCCTCGTGTGGTTGTTGTTATAACGGGCCGGATGAACCGCCGTTTTGAAGTGGTTATGGATTTGAATGATGTACAGGAGCCTGGTATGCAACAGATGAAACAGCTTGAGAGCAGAACATTCAGGCAGCAACTGACAATGGCAGGCAAGCTGCTGATGGCACTGCTGTTTGGTGTGATGATCAATGTCGGTGTGGCGCAAGCGGTAGTAGTTGTACCGTTTCCAGTAACTCCACTGTTCCTCAATGATTCAGATGGCGATACCGTTATTAATACTAGCGATGCGTTTCCGAATGATCCTGCTGCCAGTTTAGATACCGATGGCGATGGTTACCCAGATGAATGGCATATTTATGATGCTGCTGCTGCTCCTCCTGCTGGTCCAGGTGCAGGTACAGATGTGGTTTCCACTACAGGTCTGAAGCTTGATTTGGCTTCAGCCGACCCTTTTACTGGTGGTGTGGCAAATGAGGCATTTCCTTATACCGGCATCATTCAGCCGGGCTGGGGACAATCTGCAGGGTCGACTGCTGGCTGGGTTATTTCACAAGGCCAGGATGCAAACCTTGTGAATAACTTCAGTGAAGGTGTGATGAGTTTGAAGAGTGGGGCGATTGCCAGTGGCGGGGGTAAAGGTTCGGGACAGACCGCTGCCATTGAGATATCTACGACTGTGGCAATATCCGGCCCTATCACGTTTGATTACAAAGTGTCCAGTGAAGCCGGCTTCGATTTTCTGGCCTTTTATATCAATGGTGTAATACAGCAGCTTTGGTCCGGAGATATTGGTTGGACGTCAGCCTCCTTTACGGTGGCTGCGAGCGTGTTGCCGCAGACCTTCAAGTGGGTGTATAGCAAGGATAACACGGTTGATGGCTTTCTGGATACGGTCTGGATTGATAATGTTGTGCTGCCGGTCGATACCGATGGTGATGGTGTGACGGATGCATTGGATAAATTCCCGAATGATGCTGCGGCCAGTAAGGATGCGGATGCGGATGGCATGCCTGACGACTGGAATGCAGCTGCAACCCAGCTTCAGATCAATGCCAGCCTGCTGACTGTGGATCCGGATGATGATAATGATGGATTCCCTGATACCTCAGACGCCTTCCCTCTTGATTATGCTGCCAGTGTGGATGGGGATGGGGATGGGGATCCTGATGCGTGGATTGCGCCTTCTAACTTTGTTTATCCGTCTTTGTCTCCTACAGGCCTGCATCTGGATAACTTCCCGCTTGATCCTGCAGCCAGCCTGGATGGTGATAGCGATGGTGATCCTGATAGCTGGCATGCTGATGCGAGTGGAAACCTTATAGCTTCCATTACCGGGCTACATCTGGATCTGTTTACAAATCATATCGAAGCCAGTCTGGATAGTGATGGCGATGGGCATCCTGACCATTTTCATGCAGTTGGTTCCGGAGCTCCTGCTCCACTTGTGACGCAGGCTGATATTGATGGCAGCACATTGACAGTGGATGCTTTTCCGACCAACCCGCGCGGGTGGACCGATTCAGATGGGGATGGTCTTGGCGATAGCTGGGAGTTGCGTTATTTTCATGATCTGACCACTGCCAATGGTTCAGTTACTGGTGGTACAACGGTCGGTGGTGTAACTACCGGTGGTACAGCTGCGACAGCAACTGATTATAACGGCGATGGCACGTTGGATGTAACGCATTTTCAGAATGGTTCATTTCCCGGCTCCAAAGCATCCATTGCTGCGGGGGGATTTCACTCCCTCTCCGTGAACTCTAATGGTTCTGTGGTGGCATGGGGACGTAATTTGCAGGGGCAGACCTCAGTGCCTGCAAGCCTTGTTGATGCCTTTATGGTTGCCGGTGGGGCATCTCATACGCTGGCGCTGAAGGCTGATGGTACGGTAGTGGCCTGGGGAGATAGTGCCCTGGGGCAGGCAACTGTGCCTGTCGGCCTCAACAGTGTGAAAGCGGTTGCCGCCGGTGCTTACCACTCTTTGGCACTGAAGGATAATGGTACTGTGGTGGCGTGGGGCGATGACTCCCTGGGTCAAGCGACGGTTCCTGCTGCCGCTATTCTTGCTGGCGGAGGTGCGACTGCAATTGTTGGAGGTGCTTATCACTCCATGGCTCTGTTAACTAATGGCACTGTAGTGGCGTGGGGTGATAATTCTCAGGGGCAAATCAATGTACCTGTCCTTGGTGTTGTCACCCGGATTGCAGCAGGTGCTTATCACTCCTTGGCGTTAAGTGGTGGAACTGTAACCGCATGGGGTTCCAATGCGCAGCTGCAAAGCACCGTGCCTGGTGCTCTTGTGGGTGTGGTTACGGATATTGCAGCTGGCTCCTATCACAGCCTGGCGCTGAAAAGTGATGGTTCTGTAGTGGCGTGGGGCTATAATGCCCAGGGTCAGGCTACTGTGCCTGCTGCTCTTGCTAACCCTTTGGATCTACTGTTCGTAACTGTATCCAGCATCGCGGCGGGCTCGTCACACAGTCTGGCGATGAAGTCTGACGGTGTCGTGGTGGCCTGGGGAGATAATGCCGACGGTCAAAGCACCGTGCCCGGTCTCATTCTGTTTGATGCCGATGGCGATGGGGTGAGTGATTCCTTAGATGCGTTCCCGACCGATCCAAATGAGAGCGCAGATTCAGATGGTGATGGTGTGGGAGATAATGCGGATGCTTTCGACCTTAATCCTACTCAGGGTATTGCTGCCAGTGTGGATGCGGATGGAGATGGTTTCCCGGATAGCTGGAACCCTGCCGCAAGCCAGGCGCAAATTAATGCTTCCGGATTAACCCTGGATCAGTTTAGCAGTGACAGCCGTCATGGTGCCGACAGCGATGGCGATGGCCTGCCTGATGAGTGGGAAAATCTTAATTTTGGTAATTTGACAAGCGCAAATGGTTCCAGTGATAACGATGGTGATGGCATTGCCAATTTTGATGAGTTAAGCAGTGGCAGCGATCCTACAGTTATGGAAAACAAACGCTTTGAAGCGCAGCGCAGGCTGCCTCCGATGGTTGAGACGATTACGGGTCTGCCGGAAGTTATGGCTGCCGGTAGTGCCCATGCGATCACTGTGACGGTGGTGGGTTATGATGACAGTTATGATCTTATTATGGCGATGTTTGACTGTACGGGTATTATCAATGGTAGTTGTGGCAGCATTTATAACGATGCGAGCCGTTTCTATAATGTGGTTCTGCCTGCGCCGGTAGGTGTTCCAACTACATGGACTTATAGCGGTGAGATTGCTAACACCTACACCTACGTCGACAATGCGTTCATCGTGCCTGCTTCTACTGTTACCGGTTCACCCTGGGCTACTGCAGGAACGCCGGTTGTCGTGCGTTTTTATCAGAAAAGCTCGCTGGATAAAGCGGCCGGCAAGCCCGAGATTTCCCTGCTGATTCCGGGTGGTGTCTCACCTACCTATTACGATACAACAGGCCGTCGTATTCAGAAGAGTGTTACACCATGATTGCGATCTGTAGGAAATGTACGCTCTTCTGTCATTGCAGCGCTTCCAGGGCGCGCATTGATCAGTTCGGTTGCATTGATTGCTCTGCCTGCTGGCATTGAAGTAAGGAGATAATGATGAAAAATATTATGAAGTACGGTCTATTGTTTCTAGCTCTCCTGTCATTCAATGCATCGGCAATGGCGGCCACGCTCAGCGACCCTCGGTATAATAATGTAGATACCGATGCTGATGGTTTGCCAGATAAATGGGAGACCTATCAAGTAGGGGATTTGACAACTATGGATGGTGGCCTTTCCACAGCGAATCCTACAGATACCGATGGTGATGGTTACAGTGATCTGGTTGAATTTACGCGGGACTGGGATCCCAAAACGCCAGATTTGCTCAGATACGAAGCGCAACGTCGTATTCCGCCAATGATTGAAACCCTGACGATCCCGGAAACGATGGTTGCAGGTAGCACTGTGAGATTAAGCTGGAAGGTGATGGGCTATGAAGGGTCCTACACCACGCATATCGCGATGTTTGATTGTAGAACTGCCGCACCCACAACATGTGGAGATAATTATAGCGATGCAACGCGTTTTTATGGGGTGACAGTCCCTCATATACTGGTGGAAAATACGACCTGGAATTATGTGGTGGGGACTACAACGGAAACAGCAAGCTATTTCACGTTCAATCACGATTTTGTTGTACCTAATGTGGGCGCCGGTGGAGTAGCATGGACTGCAAACTCTCCGATAGTGATTCGTTTCTATCAGAAAAGTAATAAAGCCCGTGATGTAGGCAAACCCAGTATATCGTTGCTGATACCTGGAGGTCTTAGCAATACCTATTACGATAAAGTAGGCCGCAGGATTGGGAAACTTATCAATCCCTAGCCATTAAATATTTAAGGAGAAGTAGATGAAAAAGCTATCTTTAGGATTAAGCCTTATAT
>CAYZJL010000085.1:0-8905 GCA_964478615.1 uncultured Zetaproteobacteria bacterium | reverse complement strand
CCCAAGGGGGTTACTTTATGACAGCCTACCCACACGATTTCGTGAAGCGCCAAACAAATAAGCCAAACCGGATATGGTGATCAGGGCACTGAATATTTTTTGCTGCGCCAACTCAATCAATATTTTCTGAGTAGCCAGTGATGCCAGTGCATAAGTCATGACCTCGGAAAATCGCTCGATCATATCATTAATAGGATCAAGAACTTCTCCCGGTGAAATAGTAAAAACAACAATGCTCATATCCACACTTTGCAATACAGAAACCAGTGCATTAGTGCCACGAGAAACCGCATAAATACCGACAGCATTGAGAATCGATTGATTCAGATAAGTTTCAACGAGCTGATCAAGCACTCCTACCCAAGCGAAAGTAATCGCCAGTGCCACGGCAGTCATAGCTATAACACTTTCTCGTCCACAAAGCAGTGAATTGTCAGTTTTGGATTGCACCTCTGCCATATTACTCCCTCCGACCTTCCCTGCTCTTTAAGATAATAGCTGAAGCAATCTAACAATGCTATGCAATCACAAATTTTCCGGAAAAAATATTCCATAGAATATAAACAGGAATACCCATGCTTGCCAGCCAAAACAATAAACGGGGCCAGATCGATGATCCCAGGAAAATCAGCAGAGGTGGCTCCGGTGTGAAGAACAAATAAATTCCACACAAGGCAAAGACTAACCAGATAACTAAAGCAAGTATGATGCTTATTGCGATAGTAACTTTCGCCTGCCATGAGCAGGCCATGCCATCCATGATCTTTGGCAATGAAAAACAGGTCTAACAGCAGTATCATTGTGTAAAGGTAGGCATCAATCACTTGCCACCAAGCTGTATCATCAATGGCGGATATGATGCTACCAGCTATGGCATTACCGCCTATCAGGAGGTGAAAGCTCATATCATTTGATTCCTGTTGCGCCATTTAAAATCCGATATTAGTGGTCGCCATCGACATGGTTATCTGGACTGTAGAAACAGCTCCGGCGACATCGGTGACTGTTGCGTTTGAAACACGTTTAACAGGACCAATACCTGGAACAATATAATCAGTTTGGGATGATTGAACGCCTCCCCCAACTGCCCGCGTAATTGTACCATTTTGTTGAACCTGAAAGGCTTCAAAACTTCCTAATCCAGTCGCAACTGTAACTCTGCTAATCACTGTGCCCTGAATTGTTGTGATATCACCATTTTGCTGAGTAAACGTATTTATCCAACTACTTGGTGATACCACAGGGCTTGCCATATTTACAACGAAACCGCTAGTAGGTGAGGTGATCCAACCAGCTTCTACACCACCATAACCTTTTAAACTTCCTGTGCTCGTCTGCTGAAAGTAATTGGAGCTCACTGCATTAAAGGGGGCAGCATTTGCAAAAGTAGCATTAAGTGAGACACCAACTATTGATCTGACCGTACCTGTCGGATCAGGAGGGCTGGCGTTTAATGCAATTGAATATGTACCACTGCCTGAAAATGTAGATGCCACTCCCCCACTGCTCACACTGCCCGTAACACTGTATTGAATGGCATCACCATTCATGAATGTTCTTAACGTGTTAGTTGTGATGGGTCTCACTGCGGGCGGGACTACAACACCGCCGGAGCTATCGCCGCAACCACCCAATAATAAAATGCCCGCGATGATGCCTGCCACTACCAACGTACTCATATCAGCGACCCTGGCTTAACCGCAATTCCCTTATTACCCTTTTTGAAAAACCTATTCCATATCAGCAATACGGCCACCACTGCAATAACGATTAATGCCATTTTTAATCCGGTAGCGAACACAGCTATCCAGACAGAGTAACTACCCAGCTTTACAAACATTAATCCCAACGCGACAAGAATCAGAAAACCCCAAAACATATGCATCTCCTTTTATTCAGATGTAATGGGCGAATAATATGCGAGACGGATGACAGGTTGTGACGTTTTAAAATGGCCTGTAATTTGCTCGCAATTAAGAGCTGTGGCCACCAGGGCTTTGCAGATATAGGGAGTTATGCTGTAATATGCTTTTAGCTACGCAAAAAACGCGTGAACGAACAATCTAAAGAGGTGAACATGAAGCATCTGATATGTTTGATGACAGGATTCATACTGAGCCTGATACAAGTCACAGATCCCTCTGCATTTGCCAAGGAAGCTGATTTGCCTGATGCCATGCAGCATATGGTCAAAGCGCCTGATATTGATTTTAGTAACCTGCGTGATCCCTTTTCTTCTTATCTCATCCGGGTCAGGCCACGCAATCAGCAAACATCCATTACATCAATAGAACCTCAAATCAAACAGGACAGTCGTAACCGTGAAAAACTGGAACATTATGATCTTGAGACGCTGCGTCTGGTCGCCATTTTCAGCATGGGTGGAGAGCGCGTCGCCATGGTCGAAGATGCAACCTCCAAGGGTTATATTATCCGCCGTGGTAACTACCTGGGTAAACACAGCGGCCAAATCGAAAAAATTACCGATAACACCATCTTTCTCGTGGAAGAGGTACTCAACCCTGCCGGTGATGTCATTGATCGCCAGGTCAGTCTGACACTCAATGAAGTCAACGAATAGAACGCATCATACCTAACAACAGATCACAAAATGGATAATCCATGCAGGCTAAAAAAATGACCGCCGCCGAAGTTCGGTGCTTCTTTGAATACCTTCAATCCATTGACCCTGAACCCGTCACCGAACTCAATTACAGCAATAATTTTGAACTATTGGCATCGGTTCTGCTCTCTGCTCAAGCCACCGATGTCGGTGTCAACAAAGCCACGGCAAAGCTTTACCCTGTTGCCAACACCCCACAGGCCATTCTCGACCTTGGTGAAGAAAAACTGAAACAATATATCTCCACCATTGGCCTGTTTAACAGCAAAGCCAAACATCTGATGCGTACATGTCAGATGCTGGTGAACCTGCATGGTGGTGAAGTGCCACGCAGCCGCAAAGAGCTTGAAGCACTACCAGGTGTCGGTCGTAAAACAGCCAATGTAGTACTCAATGTATTGTTCGGTGAACCCACCATGGCTGTCGACACGCATATCTTCAGAGTCGGCAACCGTACCGGCTTGGCCAAAGGTAAAACACCGCTCGATGTGGAAAAGGGCCTGCTCAAAGCTATCCCTTCCGAGTTCATGCAACATGCTCACCACTGGCTTATCCTGCATGGTCGTTACACCTGTACCGCCCGCAAACCCAAATGCATGGCGTGCCCCGTAAACGAATTATGCCATTGGCCTGAAAAACCCAATCCTGTTTTATAAGCAGCAAGCGAGGGCACGGCAGCATTTATAAATAGTCCGGGCTAGATCAACACCAGTCATCGTAAAAGCCCTATATGTTGCAAGCACTAGCCGTTATGATTCGCATTATGTCTGTATATACTGAACTTTCACACGCTGATATCAGCGCAATTCTGACTGATTATAATATTGGTTCCCTCTCCTCTTTTGAAGGTATCGCTGCAGGAATTGAAAACAGCAATTTCTTTATCGATACCGATCTAGGCAAGCGTTACGTACTCACCATTTTTGAACGCCTGGAAGCGAATGAACTGCCGTATTTCATGCACCTGATGAAGCACTTAGCTTGCAATGGCCTGGCGTGTCCTGATGTAATGCAGCGTAAAGATGATTCATTGTTGTTTGATGTAGATGGAAAACAGGGGTGTATTGTATCCTGTTTAACGGGGCAGACACTCGATGAACTCAATGAAGCACAATTAAGGTCGTCCGGTCAGGCCATGGCACAACTGCATGTGGCAGGCTCTGACTTTACTATGCGCAGAGATAACCCGACTGGAGCAGACTGGCTGGCAGAGCATATTGATGCAGTACTAGAAAAAACATGTAAACTGTATGGCCCCGAGGCTGGTGACCTATTAAGCTCAGAGTTGGATTTCCAGTCCTCTTGTACCTTTTCTTCATTACCCAAAGGTGTCATTCACGGCGACCTTTTTGTTGATAATATTCTATTTGAAGGCGATCAGGTATCCGGCATTATCGATTTCTATTATGCCCATGACTCATCTTTTGCGATGGACATTGCCATTTCACTCAATGCACAAGCGGTACTGTTAAGTGATGCTGATGATGCTCGCATCAAAATATTTCTGGATGGCTATCAATCTATCAGGCCTCTGGAAGCAGAAGAATATCATGCCCTTCCCCTGTTATTGAGACTTGCCGCTTTGCGTTTTTGGGTATCACGACTCTTTGATGCTATTTTCCCGCGTGGTGGCACTATGGTTCAAACCAAAGAACCGGAAGAGTACAGACAAAAATTACAGTTTCACAGGGCATAAAGGTTAATTCCTCTCACCCTCATCTTCTTTCAGGCCGATGATTTTGGATGGGATACTTAATACTTTCGCAGCTAGGTCAGGGTTTTCCGATACCGTTCCGGTTGCAATAAAGCTTGAGCGCTGAACTCTTTTTTCGGCATCTATTTGATCAATCTCCTCGATCTCGACCCCCGAAATGCTGATGAGTTTAAACGTGGGAGAAAGCAGGAAATAGTACTTTCTGTTTACTTCAATGGTTTTTTCCATCTCATCATGCCACCAGGTATTCAAACCAATGACGGGAAACATTAAACCAATCGTATATTGCCCCGCAGGCAGTTGAAAAACAGTGTGTTCTTTGGTGTAGAGACCTGCGACTTTTTTCCCATTCACCGTTGGGTAATAACGCTCTGTTGAACCGATAGGGTTATAGTTCCTGATAATAGTAATCTGACCAGATGTCTCTGCGGGAAGCTTTGCGAACGTATGTATCAGGCCCCTTTTTGGGGCACATGCGGAAACAAGTGAAAGCACCAGAAATAAAAGTATTACTCTTTTCATTGATCCTCCCACCGTGATGCCAACATCGTTTCATGGTTTAATCCCAAATATAACCTTCAGTTGGGCTCGATGCATTGGCGAAGGCACGTTTCTGCATACGCCCTGCCAGAAAAGCGGAGCGCCCTGCCCTGACAGCATCACGCATGGCGGTCGCCATCAGACATTCATCTTTGGCTTCTGCAATAGCTGTATTGATCAACGCCCCATCAGCACCAAGCTCCATCGCTTTGGCCGCATCAGAAGCAGTACCGATACCGGCATCCACAACAATCGGTACATTCGCACGCTGTTTAATCACACGAATATTAAACGGATTAGCAAGCCCTCGACCGGAACCGATCGGATTACCCAGAGGCATCACCGCAACACAACCGACATCTTCCAGTTTGCGCGCTACAATCGGATCATCATTGGTATAGACCATAACCTGAAAGCCTTCTGCTACCAGCGTTTCAGCCGCAGTGATGGTTTCAACCACATTCGGATAGAGTGTTTCGGTGTCTCCGAGCACTTCCAGTTTCACCAGGTCCCAGCCACCAGCTTCACGCGCTAGGCGCAACGTACGCACCGCATCTTCGGCATTAAAACAGCCAGCAGTATTGGGTAAAATGGTATATTTTTTCGGATCAATATAATCAAGCAGATTTTCTTTGCCCGGATCAGTGATATTCACACGACGCACAGCAACGGTGATCATTTCCGCTTCCGATGCTTCAGTCGCATCTTTGGTGGTCTGGAAATCCCTGTATTTACCGGAACCCACAATCAAGCGTGAGTTAAAAGTATACGTTCCCACTTTAAAAACATCAGACATTTTTATCCCCATATTCCATCATAAACTTAGAAAATTTCATCGCAGAGTACACAGAGAAGCCCTGAGTAAAAAGCAATTATCACGTGTTCCTTAACCGCCGCCAATCATATGCACCAGTTCAATGCGATCACCTTCTTTTAAAGATGTCTCGCCATATTGGCTTTTGGGTACAACTTCGAGATTGCGTTCGATGGCAATCATACGTTGCTCTAAGCCCAGCTCTGCAATCAAATCAGATAAACTGGAGGCTGAAAATGATCTCTCTTCTCCATTCAAGTGGATCGTTATACTTTCTGACATAAGGCCTCTTTACATAAACAAGATTCACAAAAACGAACACAAAACAGACGCTATAGGTTCAATATCGGTCATTTTTTATGGTTTTTATGCATTTTCATCACCAAGTAGATTGACCCGACATATTCCCCTGTTGTAGCGTGAGCCACATGCTAGCAGCAAGTGCTTCCACACCCAACACTATACACGCCTCCAATAGTCATACAGCCACTTCAACTGGCTGGCATGGTGTGGCCGAAGGCATGGATTCTGCAAAAAGAGCCATCCGAAATGGTGATCTGGCGCAGGCTGAACTTATTCTCACTGAGCTACTGAATTTTGCCCCTGTTGAAATCAGAGCTTGGAAACTACTGGCCAAAACGCAACGACATCTGGGACATATTGAGGAAGGCATTAACAGTGCCCATCGTGCTTTGCAGCTACAGAACACCAATATTGAAGATGTTCCACTGGCTTCTGTCACCATCGCTCGGTTGCTTTGGCAACAGCATGAATATGATTATGCCCGACAGATGATAGCCTCTCTGCTAGAGCAACAGAGTGACAATGAAGAACTGTTGGAATTGCAACAACAATGGAACAGGGAGCATCAAGAATGAATACATTAAAAATCCTTGTCCTGCATGGGCCAAATTTGAATTTACTGGGCACGCGTGAACCTGGTCACTATGGCGCATCGACCCTGGACGATATCAATCAACAACTGACAGATTTAGCAGACACACTGGATATCGAGCTCAATAACTATCAAAGTAACCACGAAGGTGAATTGATAGATCACATTCATCAGGCTGTGACAGATGGAGTTGATGGCATTGTGATCAATCCCGCCGCTTACACCCATACCAGCATCGCACTGCGTGATGCCCTGCTCGCATCCAATATTCCATTTGTAGAAGTACATCTGTCGAATGTTCATAAACGCGAAACGTTCAGACATAAATCGATGCTCGCCGATGCCGCCATCGGTGTAATAGCCGGGTTTGGTGCCACATCGTATACCATGGCTCTGACCGGCATCAATCAACAGTTAAGAGACAGATAAAGAGACAAAAAACAGGAGATTACATGGACATTTCTCATATCCGCAAACTTATCAAACTGGTTCAAAGCTCAGATGTTACTGAGATCGAAGTTAGCGAAGGTGATTACACAATACGCATTTCACGCCAGGGTCAGGTGGCCGCTGTTGCTGCTGCACCGGTGACCACTGAATACGCCGTAGCACCCGCTGCTGCCCCTGCAACAGCGGCTCCAGTAGTAGCAGAAGAGAGTGCAAATGAAGCACATCTGGTGAAATCACCAATGGTAGGCACCTTCTATGCCGCATCCGGTCCGGATGCAGATGACTTTGTATCTGTAGGTACGAACGTTAAAAAAGGTGACACCCTGTGCATCATCGAAGCGATGAAAATGATGAACACCATTGAAGCCGAATATGCAGGCACAGTCGAATCCATTCTTATTGATAACGCATCACCTGTTGAATATGGCCATCCTCTGTTTGTCATCACTCCTTCGGCGTAATCGGGGTATATAATGTTTAACAAAATTCTTATCGCCAACCGTGGCGAAATTGCCGTTCGTATTATCCGCGCCTGTAAAGAGATGGGAATTCTATCGGTAGCGGTCTATTCAGAAGCTGATCGTGACTCCATGCATACAAGGCTGGCTGATGAATCCATCTGCATCGGCCCTGCCCCAAGTGCTCACTCCTATCTGAATATCGCAGCACTGATGGCAGCAGCAGAACTGACTGATGCAGAAGCGATTCATCCGGGTTTTGGTTTTCTGGCTGAAAATGCTGAATTTGCCGATATCGTAGTTGAATCCGGCCTCGTCTGGATTGGCCCCACACCTGCATCCATGCGTACCATGGGTGATAAAGTTACTGCCAAGAGAGAGATGGCAAAAGCTGGTGTACCGCTGGTTCCAGGTTCAGATGGAGCAGTTGAAACGGTTGAAGAAGCGATGATCATTGCCAAAGAAGCCGGTTTCCCGATCATCATCAAAGCATCTGCCGGTGGTGGTGGCCGCGGCATGAAAGTGGTGCATTCTGAAGCTTCTCTTTCCAATGCATTCTCCCTGTGTAAACAAGAAGCCGGTGCTGCATTCGGTGATGACACGGTATTTATCGAGAAGTTCCTCGTTGAACCGCGTCATATTGAAGTACAGGTATTAGGCGATACGCATGGCAACCTCATTCACCTGTTTGAACGTGAATGTTCTTTACAACGTAACAATCAGAAAGTGCTTGAAGAAGCACCAAGTCCGGTTCTTGATGATGAAACGCGCGCCAAGGTTTGTGCTGCTGGTTTAGCTGCTGCACAGGCTGTTAATTATGTTGGTGCTGGTACCATTGAATTCCTAATGCATGCGGATAACTCTTTCTTTTTCATGGAGATGAACACCCGTATTCAGGTTGAACATCCGGTTACTGAATGGATTACCGGTGTTGATCTTATTGAATGGCAGATTCGTGTTGCCTCTGGTGAAAAGCTCGATTTCGCTCAGGACGATATCAAGATTAAAGGCCATGCCATTGAATGCCGTATCAATGCGGAAGACCCGTTCAAGTTCACGCCATCGCCTGGCACGGTGACGCTGTATCACGCTCCGGGTGGACGCAGTGTGCGTGTGGATTCACAACTTTATACCGGCTATAAAATTCCACCCCACTACGACTCCATGATTGGTAAAGTGATTACCCATGCCAGGGATAGACAGAAATGCATTCGCCGTATGCAACGTGCGATTGATGAACTGGTTATCCTCGGTGTTACCACCAATCAGGAACTGCATAAACGACTACTGGCTAACCCTGGCTTCCAGAAAGCTGAGTTTAATATTCACTTCCTGGAGAAATGGTTAAAGCAAATCGTATAACGAATAAGGTTAGATCGTGAGAGCGAAGCGAACCACGATCTGAACCGTT
>CAYZJL010000084.1:0-9020 GCA_964478615.1 uncultured Zetaproteobacteria bacterium | reverse complement strand
TTCGTGGCCATTCGTGTAATTCGTGGCTCGCTTGTGGCTCTGTCTTTAGTTAAAAGGGTGCGCTCCCTTTCCTTTTAAAGAGACCGTAATATAGCTGAAGTTTGTGCGTAATCAGGTTCATTTATATAACTATTTTAGCCTAAAAACAAAGTACAACGCTGACTAATCCAGCGCGTGCAGCATTGACTCACAGGCTTTTTTGGCATCATCGAACAACATCATGGTCTTATCCATATAGAACAGATCATTATCCAGCCCGGCATAACCCGGCGAAAGAGAACGTTTGATCACCACAACATGCTCGGCCTTGGAAACATCCAGGATCGGCATACCATAAATCGGACTGGCCGGATCAGTTTTGGAGGCCGGGTTGGTAACATCATTGGCACCAATCACCAGCACAACATCCGTATCACCAAATTCAGGGTTGATTTCATCCATCTCAAAGACAATATCATACGGCACATCGGCTTCTGCCAGCAACACATTCATATGACCAGGCATACGACCTGCCACTGGGTGAATGGCAAACTTCACCTGCACATCCATGGCCAACAGCGTTTCCACCAACTCTTTCAACACATGCTGGGCACGCGCCACGGCCAAACCATAACCGGGCACAATAATCACCGAACGGGCATTCTTAACTAAAAACGCAGCATCTTCTGCTGCACCACTATGCACAGGTCGCTGACCAATGGCTCCGGATGCAGAGGCAGCAGGTGCATCACCACCAAAACCACCGAGCAATACATTAAACAGGGATCGATTCATCGCCTTACACATAATATAAGAGAGGATTGCACCTGAAGAGCCCACCAGAGCACCTGCTACAATCAGCATATTATTACCCAGGGTGAAACCGATTCCTGCCGCAGCCCAGCCTGAATATGAGTTCAGCATCGATACGATCACCGGCATATCGGCGCCACCAATCGGTACAATCAGACTCACTCCCAACACCATGGCAATGGCCAGCATCACCATAAACGGCAATGCCTCGCCTGTAACACAGAACATGATGCCGGCAGCGATCATCGTCACACCCAATAACAAATTAAGCGGATGCTGACCAGCAAAGGTAAGCGGCTGCCCTGAAAGCACGCCATGCAATTTACCAAAGGCTACCAATGATGCCGTGAACGTAATCGCACCAATAAACGTGCCTAAAAACAGTTCCACCCTACTGGCCATATAGAGGCCACCTTCGGCATTGGCGATACCATAAGCCACAGGATCAAGAAAAGCCGACACAGCGATCAAGACCGCCGCTAAGCCGACCAGTGAGTGCATAAACGCAACAGTTTGCGGCATATGCGTCATCGGAACCTTGCGGGCAGCGACACCACCAAACAGACCGCCGACTGCAATGGCAGCAACGATCCAGGCGTAGTTTTGCACCACATCCATCTGCAAGGTAACCAGAGCCGCAATACCTAAACCCAGCATACCAAAAGCATTGCCACGACGCGCCGTTTCAGGACTTGCCAGCCCTTTAAGCGCAAAAATAATCAGTACAGCTGCGAATAGATAGGCCAGCTCAACCATGTTTGCAGATAACATGTTATCCCCTTATTTCCGCTTCTTGAACATCGCAAGCATGCGTTGCGTCACCATAAATCCACCAAATATATTCACCGACGCCAAGCCAACAGCTATCAACCCCAGCACCGTTGCCAGATTCATCTCAAGCGGCCCTGCTGCCAACAAAGCCCCGACAATGACAATGCTGGAAATAGCATTGGTCACACTCATCAAAGGCGTATGCAATGCAGGTGTAACATTCCACACCACGTGATAACCAACAATAATTGCCAGAACAAACACCGTGAATGAAAAAACAACAGGATCTACAGCCGATGCCCCATGTACTGCAACAGTTGATGCAGCTTCTGCACTTATTGCATTCAAACTCATGACGCATCTCCCTGACTCAATAGTTGAGGCTTAAGGAACTGACCGCCTTTGCATAGCAAAGAGGACGCAATCACCTCATCTTCCATATCAATACGTAGATCTCCGCTCTCTTTATCGAGCATAGGCGTAATAAAATTCACCAGATTACGGGCATACAAACTACTGGCATCTGTCGCCATCAGGGCCGGAATATTTACAATACCAACCAATGTAACACCATGTTTTTCCACCACCTGATCCAACTCAGAGATCGGACAGTTTCCACCCATCTCAACAGCCATATCAACAATCACAGAGCCCGGCTGCATCGCCTTCACCATCGCTTCACTGATCAATACAGGAGCAGGACGCCCCGGAATCAGCGCAGTTGTAATAATAATATCAGATTTTGCAGCATGTTTGGCAATCAACTCAGACTGGCGACGCTTATAATCGTCATCCATCTCTTTGGCATATCCACCGGCATCTTCTGCATCTGCATCAGCCGCCACCTCAACAAACTTCGCTCCCAAACTCTCAACCTGTTCTTTTGCTGCCGCACGCACATCAAAGGCTTCAACATTTGCACCCAAACGACGCGCCGTTGCAATCGCTTGCAAACCAGCAACACCAGCCCCCATCACCAACACCTTGGCTGGCTGCACAGTACCTGCGGCTGTCATCAGCATCGGAAAAAAGCGCTGATAATGTTCCATTGCCAACAATATCGACTTATAACCAGCAATATTGGCCTGCGAGGACAATACATCCATGCTCTGGGCGCGTGAAATACGCGGCACCATCTCCATGCAGAAACAGGCAATGCCAGCATCGGCATATTGTTGCAATAGTGGATTGGAAAATGGTGCCACCAAACTTGCTACAGCAGTGCCCTTTTTCAAGGCACCAATCTCACTTTCCTGCAGCGCACGCACCTTCAACACTAAATCGGCATCTGCACACACAGCGGCAAAACCATCCACCAGCTTCGCACCTTTGGCCTGATAAGCAGCATCTGGAAAACTCGCGGCGGCACCGGCTCCTGTTTGCACCACAACATCACAACCGGCAGCGATAAAGCGCCCAACAGAGTCAGGTGTTGCTGCAACACGTTTTTCCTTACTTTGGGATTCTGCTGGAACTGCAATTAACATGGATCGTTATCTCCCCAATAAAAATCAGTATATCGCACTGACACACAGCACATTATAAAAGATGTGAGAATAGTAAGGTGGGCGCATCGTTTTACAAGCGCAGTTCAAGCTTCTCCACGATACCCAGACAATCATCAGGCACTTTAATATCCACAATTTCCGATGCCGGCACACATGCATGGGCATAACGATACAATTCATCATCAATGACACGACCATCAGACATCAGCATATCCAGGTCCAGTGTACGTGGTTTCCATGAGCCTTTTGACCTATCTCTACCTTGAGCATCTTCCAATGCCTTCAACTGAGTCTTCAACGCTTCATCCGCAAAATCCGAATCAAACAGGCAACAGGCATTTAAAAAATCATCGCCCTCCATACCAATGGCTGGCGACTGATACACCGAGGAGAACACAACCTGTCCAAAACATTGGCGCAAGGCGATTGCCGCATGCTTCAGATGCGTTTCAGCATCGATATTGGAACCCATACCGATCAATACTTGTCTCATTGTTGAGTCAGCGCCCCCCGTTCAATCAACACCGCAACATTTTCACTACCACGAACCGCCCCTGGTTTAGACATTTTTAATCTTAACCACGGCACTTCGAATTCATTCAAAATGATTTCAGCACAACGCTCAGCCAATGACTCTATCAAGCCAAAACTGGACGCTTCGACGAAGGAGATCAAACGCTTGGACACCGCTTTATAGTCAAGCGTATCTACGATATCATCTGATTGAGCCGCTGCCGAAATATCCCACGCCATCTCCAAATCAAGACGCACTGTCTGGCGAATTTCACGCTCCCATTCATAAATACCAATGACAGTTCGCACTTCCAGACCTTCAATTAACACCCGATCCTGCATTACCCCTCCAATGCTACGCAATAAGCTTACTTTCTTGACAGGCTCATTCTCACAGTTACTGTTTCGCCGCTTTTTTTAGGGCGTGCTTCAGTATATCATGTCGCTGTTTAGAAATTGTTCAAAACAGGACTTACTTAATAATAGTATATAAGAACCGCACCTGTCTGGGGAGACTATCATGCGCAACACCGTCATCAAATCAACCGAAGAAGTAGTATCATGCTCCGATAATGGCCAACACCCGTTGGTTTACATTAATCTAAAAGCGGGGACAGGCCAATGTCAGTACTGCGGTCAAAAGTTTGCAAAAATTATGATCGCAACAGATAAGGCACTAGCAGCCTGAGTTTCAGCCTACTTAACGAATCGCTGTCGACAAATTTCAAACAGGGCTACACCTGTAGCTACTGATACATTTAAGGACTCTACCGTGCCCGGCATAGGGATGCTGATCAACTGATCACACGATTCCCGCACCAAACGACGCATACCTCGACCTTCTGAACCCATCACTACGGCAGTAGGGCCTGACAAGTCGACGTCGTAAATTGACCCGTCCGACTCTCCTGCTAAACCGACCGTCCAAAACCCCATCTCCTGCAACTGTTGCAGACATCGTTTCATATTCGTTACACGCACCACTGGCAAGCGTGCCAACGCACCGCATGCCGACTTAGCAACCACAGGAGAAGCGATATCTGCCGCATGATCCTTGGGCACAATCACAGCCAAACAACCAGCAGCCTCTGCCGTACGCACACATGCACCCAGATTATGTGGATCGGTCACTTGATCGAGCAACAGCACCAGCGGAGCTTTAGCCATATCAATAGTTTCTGACCATGATTCGAAGGCAGTAAACTGCGCCTCTCCCGAACCAGCAACTTTGGCAACCACGCCCTGATGTGGAACACCCTCTGCCAAACGGGCCAATGCCTGTTTTGGTACAAAAGAGTGTCGTAGCCCGGCTTTTTTAGCAAGATGAATCAATTCATTAATGCGCGGATGATGTTTTCCCTTCTCAATCAACAGCTCATCAATGGTGGCTCCCGCCTCCAGGGCGTGTTTTACCGCATGAATACCAGCCAATACACTCATCTTGTAACTCCCAATAGTAATCTCAAATCATTCAGAGCATGCATGCATAGCGACGCAAGTCGCGTTGTAAACACCCAGCCTTTAAATCATAACACGGTAAAATACTCCATATTGTTATTCAAGCGTCAGGGCTAAATACCGTCGGCGTATGTCACACAATCATTGCCAGCAAATACCGGGGTGGTCAGATATTTTTCTCCACCGTCAGGAAAAATTGTTACAATTTCGCCGGGTTTACCATCTACAGCCAGTTTTTCGGCTACCTTTAATGCCGCAGCCAGAGAGCAACCGCAGGACTGACCACAGAGGATCCCCTCTTCAGAGGCCAGGCGCTGGGTAAAACGGTAAGCGACATCAGTATCAATGCCAATTTTTTGATCATGTACTGAAGCATCATAAATGCCGGGTACAATACTGGATTCGATATGTTTCAAACCCTCAATACCGTGAAACGGAGAATCGGGCTCAGCTGCCACAATCTGAATATCGGCATTCATTTTTTTGAGATAACGCCCTGTACCAACCAGTGTGCCAGAGGTACCTAATGAGGCGACAAAATGTGTTACTTCCCCATCACTATCGTGCCAGATTTCCGGCCCTGTGGACTCTTCATGCGCACGGGGATTGGCCGGGTTATTATACTGATCAGGTTTATAATAGAGTTCAGGGTTCGCTTCATAGATTTTACGTGCATCCATAATCGCACCATCGGATCCTTCCAGAGGATCGGAGAAGACCAACTCCGCACCAAACGCACGACAAATACGTTTACGCTCTTCCGATACATTGCCCGGCATCACCAGACGCACCCGAAAACCCATCGTAGCGCCAATCATGGCCAGCGCGATGCCTGTATTGCCGGAAGTGGAGTCAAGAATGGTTTTATCTTTACTCAACAGCCCTTTTTTGAGACCGTCACGAATCATCCATAAAGCGGGGCGATCTTTCACAGAACCACCCGGATTACAACGCTCAAGTTTGGCATGAATACGAATATTATCCGGCAGATGGCTGGTGATATGTTGCAACTGCACCATGGGTGTATTACCGATTAAATCTAAAATTGCAGTCACTACATTCTCACCCTTGTACCCATTCTTATTCTGCGCAATGCGCCTTTAAAAGCGAGCGAATCATGGCAGATCAATGTCTCTTGCCAAGTAGATCTAATATTTCCTCGCTATTGTCAGAGGAAAATGGCCAGCATTGGCGGCCGGATTCAGTCAAAAATTCACGCAACAACTGCGCCTCAACCCCCATCTGACGCAAGCCATGCAGGGTCGTACTACCATGACGTTTGGCCAGCCTATTTCCATTCATATCATGCAACAGTCCATGATGCATATAAACAGGCTCAGATAGCCCCAGCAACAACTGCAGTAGCCGATGAATATCGCTACTACCCCTCAAATCATCACCGCGAATAATATGTGTGATGCCTTGCGCAGCATCATCCACCACAACTGCTAAATGATAACTAAAGCCAATATCTTTGCGCCCTATAATGATATCGTGATCAATCGCATGGCCATGCCTCAGCCCTGACGCATCCTGCCAGCTCAGATCGCTACCAACGGCTTCTAATGCCCTCTCCACACTCAGCCGCCATGCAAACGGTTCATCCTGCATACGTTTTACCTGCTCACCTATTGACCTGTTTCTGCATGTGCCGGGATAGGCTACCTGCACATCTTCGGCATGCGGCGCTGAAACCATACGGGCAACTTCCTCCCGAATCTCTTTGCGGGTACAGAAGCAGGGATAGATCATCTGCATGCCCTTCAGTTGATCGATGGCCTGCATATAGGCCTGAGCCTTCTGACTCTGATATTGAATCGAGCCATCCCATTTCAAGCCCAACCAACGCAAATCTTCTATCAGCGCATCAGCAAATTCAGGTTTGCAACGCGTATGATCGATATCTTCAATGCGCAACAATAACTCAGCTCCGTGTTGTTTAGCCCAATGCGCGCATTGCAATGCTGAATAGGCATTACCAACATGCAACAATCCCGTTGGACTGGGGGCAAAACGTGTACGATAGCGCAATGTTTGACCTGTTTATGGTTCGATTAAACGTGAAGAGGGTGGCAGAATCAGTGGCTGGTTTTCCTGACTGCGTTCAGGGCGCATCAGCATTTTTATTTCATCGCCAGCTGCAAACAGCAGCTCATCATGCGGCACCAGCGTCAACCCATCCCGTACAATCGCCACCGGCTGCACGCCATGCTGAATCCGGCTATCAGCCATACGCACATCAATCAGCGCTGAACCAGGCTCAATATAGCGCGATTCATAGGCCAGCCGTTTACGATAAGCCTGATCGTTCCAATAGGTATAGTTATACGGTTTGGCAAACAGCCGGCGGGCTTGCAGCTGATGAATCATACTGGCGTGCTTCACTTCATCCTTTTCCTGCAAAGCAATATAAACCTCCGGAATATGGAATTGTTCATGCGCCAAACGCGCAATCAACAAATTATGATCTGATGAACCGGTCATAATCAATGCACAACCAATTTCTTCAGCATGACATATTTCCCAATACAATGGATCCAGCGCATTACCACACACAGCATCGTAACCTGAGCGTTTCAGCCCCCCAATCACTTCAGCATTCAGATCCAGAAAACGGATTTCACGATCTTCACCCAGTGCTCGCCCAAGCTCGGCTCCAACCTGTCCACCACCAATAATCAACACCGAACGTTCATCACCACCTTCAATCTGCAAGATCTCTTTCAGTCGCGCTGCAAACAGACTATAACCAAGCACGGATACAATAATGACAATATAGACCATCGCCAGCAGCATTTCGGCTTGCGCATGTCCATTCTGCTGTAAAATAAGCACAAACAGAGAGGTGATCGCGGCCGCCACCACACCACGTGGTGCCATGCCTGCCAAATACATGGACTCATGCATAGAGAGACGGCTGCCTAACGTCGATAAAAAGACAATCAAGGGCCGCACAATCACTGCCAGAATCACGCACAACAACAGCCCCTGCCACAAATATGCATACATGACCGACAGATCCATCTGACCTGCCAATAACACAAACAGCACTGAAATAAGCAACATCGACAGACTGCCTTTAAAGTGTTTAAGGCGTTGAATATCATGCACTGCCATGCGTTGTAGCGTTGCCCCCATCATCAACATGGCCAACAAGCCTGCTTGCGCACTGATCGAATCAGCGACCAGAAACAGCCCCCATGCCGATGTCAGCGTTAACACCGTACGTATTTCAAAATCTTTGGCCCAGTGGCTACCCAGAAGCCATCCCAACATGCGTCCACCAGCCAATCCAACTGCAGCCCCAACGGCTACTTTGTACAATATATCCAGAGCGATACTCGAGGCCGTCATATTTAGTGTCAGGGCAACCTGCAGCATCACAATCGCCAATATCGCCCCGATCACATCAATCAACATCGCTTCAGCGGTTAATATGTGACTGATATTGCGACCTAATCGCATTTGACGCACAATCGGCATAATCACCGTAGGTCCGCCCACCGACACCAGTGCGCCAAACAACAGAGCCAGCGGCCAATCCATGCCGGCAATGAGATGCGCCGCAGAACCACCAATTAACATGGTCAGCAGTGGCCCGATCAATACCAGATTGCCTACCACCCAACCATTTTCGCGTAGCGCCTTAAGGTTAAGATTTAATCCGCCCTCAAAGAGAATAATGGCCAGCCCCAGCTCAATCAGGGTGTGCAGAGCCGGGCCAATGGTTTCGACATGCAGCGCATGCAGACCAAATGGCCCCAGAGCCATGCCTGCGACGAGCCACAACAGAATGGGGGGGAAACGAAAACGATTGGCCAACATCTGTGCCGTTGTGGCAATCACAACAGCAACAACAAATGTCGTAGTAGGGGTCACGGTTTCTGGAAACATTGCCAATGAGGATGACGTTATGATGTCAGATCGGCAAGTAACGGATTGCTCAACGGATTGCTCAATTCAGTTAAACCACATAAG
>CAYZJL010000083.1:0-9138 GCA_964478615.1 uncultured Zetaproteobacteria bacterium | reverse complement strand
GGTGATGTTATGGCTCGACAACCAAGGTTTGTTTTGCCCGGCCAGCCGCAGCATGTCATTCAGCGAGGTAACAATCGTGATGTGATCTTTGCATCGGAGGATGATTACCTGTTTTATCTGGAAAAGTTGGAGCTGGCCTGTGACCGGTTTGGGTGTGATCTACACGCCTATGTGTTGATGACTAATCATGTTCACCTGTTGTTGACACCTCAGTCCGGGGATGGGATCAGTAAGGTAATGCAGTCAGTAGGCCGCTATTATGTTCAATATTTTAACCATCAGTATAAACGTATAGGGACATTGTGGGAGGGACGGTATAAGTCCACACTATTGGATTCTGAGCATTATCTTTTCACCTGTTACCGCTATATTGAGTTGAATCCGGTTAGGGCCGGCATGGTTGATCATCCGTCTGAATATCCATGGAGCAGTTATAGATACAATGCGACAGGGGTGACTAATCCAATGATAACCCCGCACCAGATGTATACGGATCTGGGGCGGGATGTAGAAGAGCGCTGCAGCAGTTATCAAGCCTTGTTTCATGGACATGTAGAAGATCGGGAGCTTGATGAAATAAGGGATGCAACAAATCACTCCTGGGTGCTTGGTTCAGAGCAATTCAGGGAGCAGATTGAATCGTTAACATCAAGGCAAACGCAACCAAAAGCACGAGGTGGTGATAGAAAATCCAAAGTTTACAAGGATGCTAAAATCAATCGAGTCTGCCCCTATTGACCTAATAACCACTGAAATCTGTTTGTATAGCTACGTTTCAATAGGGTATTCACGATTAGGGGGCGTGTGATGCCTGCAGGCCTTAAAAGGCCTGGGGGCGGTCGGATATTTTTCAACATTGGGTGAGTGTTTATGCCGGGCTTTTTTTGTACTGTTGCGTTTGCAATGATACGCTTGCGTCATGAGTAGCTTGGTTTTTGGTATGTTGTGGGGTTTGTGATGGGCGAATTAGATACGCAGGCATATATGATTAGTGCATTTTGGGATCCCGATGCCTCTGTTTGGGTGGCATCCAGTGATGATGTGCCGGGTCTTGTTACGGAAGCTGATACAATGGAGCTACTGGTTGCCAAGCTGAAGGAGATTATTCCTGATCTGCTGGAAGCAAACGGCATCCTGCCGAAAGCCTATGATAGCGTGCCGTTCCATCTTCACACTGAGATGAATGACGTTGCAGCAGTTCGGGCGCATTGATTGGCTAACCTGGTAAAGCAACTGAAAAAGCTACTTAGTGAAAACGGCTGCCGGTTCGAGCGACATGGAAAAGGTGATCATGATATCTGGTATAGCCCTATCACTAACCGGCGCTTTCCTGTTGATCAGGGTGTCAAATCCAGACACACAGCCAACGGTGTATTGAAGCAAGCGGGGCTACCAAAAGCATTTTGATGCACTGTTTGCGCTTAAGTGTGGTTTTGGCCGGATACTTGGAGCGAATCAGAAAGGCACGGGGAAAACAAAAAAAAGAAATAGTGTTTTTATGATGGCGTGCGGTGAGCAGGTGATGATCGCGCTATACACAGAGAATAGAGGGTTGAATATCAAAGGAGTGCTTGTCAGCCTTGGCATGAATGAAATGATAACAGGATGAAAGATGGCACCAAAAGCAGAAGAAGTCGTTGATATGATTCACCAGAGTATTCCAGATGCGGTTGTCAAAGTGAATGTCTATTCAGGTGATGATCATTTTGAGATGCGGGTGATTTCCGCTAGCTTTGCAGGTAAATCGCGCATTCAGCAGCATCAGATGGTCTATGCAGCACTTGGCGACCAAATGAAGCAGGCAATCCATGCGCTGGCGTTGAAAACATCTATCCCTAAGGAGAGTACATGAGTGACTCAGTAGCCAAACAGATTGATCAGGTAGTAAAAAACAATGACGTTGTTCTGTTTATGAAGGGTACGCCTGAATTTCCTCAATGCGGTTTTTCCCAGCGTGTGGCAGCTATCCTGAATTCATATGAGATACCTTTTTCTGCGGTTAATGTGCTGCTTAACAATGAGGTGCGTGAGGGTATTAAAGTCTATTCAGACTGGCCGACTATTCCACAATTGTATGTCAGTGCTGAGTTTGTTGGTGGCTGCGATATTGTTTCTGAAATGCATGAAGGCGGTGAGTTGGAAGAATTGCTAGCACCGTTTAAAAAAATAGCGTAAGCTAAGCTCTGTAGCGCCGTTGTTAGTTTTCCTGTTTCCAGGTGATGATTGACGATAATCCATGAGCTACAGCCAGGATGTTGATGCTGTTAGATGCTGCTTTTGATGATGATAAAACCTGTATGCATGGTTATTTACCATATGCGCAACTGTACAATCAAAAAACTTATGTTACTGCCGAGATAGCTTGTTGATGGAAACCAAGCTTAGCCATAAACTGGGCCAGCGTTTAGCGCTAACGCCCCAACTTACCCAAAGTCTGAAAGTGCTGGCCATGAACTGCATGGAGCTGGAAAACTATCTGGAAGAGTCTGTTGAATCCAATCCAATGTTGGAGCTGGATCCCAGTGTTGATTCTGCCAGTGAAGCTCCGAAGCAGGAGCGCGCTCTGGAAGTCGCCGAGCGTGAGCAGTGGAAAGAGGCGGGAGATGATCGCTGGGAGTCTATGTACTCATCGTCTGTGCGTGATTCAGGTGGTGATGGTTTTAGTGAACGCGAGCAAGCATGGCCGGGAGAATTAAGCCTGAGCGAATCCCTGCATGAGCAGGTGAATAGGGAACCAATGCCCGAGCATGAGCGTGAAATTGCCCATGTCCTTATCGATTCACTGGATGATGATGGTTATTTTCGTACCGATCCAGCTGAGTTCGCCAGTGAAATTGCAGATCAGGTTGTTACTGATGCAGGCACTGTTGAAAAAGTCCTCGAAGAGGTGATTCAACAACTCGACCCCGGTGGTCTTGGCGCCAGAGATCTGACAGAATGTCTGTTGTTGCAGTTGGATAGTGATCAAGAGGTTGATGCATCGGTGATGCGGCTGTTGTTACACTTTTCCGATCTGTTGCATGAAGCCGATGATCTGCTTGCTGCGAAAGTTGAATGCAGCCTTGAGGTTATTCAGCAGGCTAGAGTGCGTATGCGCAGACTTGATCCGTTTCCGGGTCACGGTATGCGTGGAGATAATAACTTTTATATTCGTCCTGAAATTATATTTCGGCGCAACAGTAATCATGAAATAGAAGTGGATATTCCCGGTACAGGCTGGCGCGGCATGCGTCTGAATGAACAGTGGAAAGGTCATGAGTGGCAGGGGAAAGATAAAGAGTTTATGTCCCAAGCGATGAAAGAAGCCAAGTGGTTGATGCATGCGCTCGATCAACGCAGTGAGACGCTATTGAAAGTGGCGCTGTGCCTAGCTGAACGTCAGCGCGCCTTTCTGGAGTTCGGTGTGTTGGGACTGAAACCATTAACCCTGCAGGATGTAGCTGAAGATGTCGGCCTGCATGAATCAACAATTTCGCGTGTTACCAATGGTAAGTATGCGGATACGCCAATAGGTTTGATTGAGCTGCGGCGTTTCTTCTCGGCCGGATTACCAACACGCGGCGGAGGTACAATTTCAGTTTATCGTGTACAGCAACGTGTGAAGGCGCTCATTGAGTCTGAACCAGCCGGACGACCTATTTCCGATCAGGCGATTGCGGATCGTTTACAGGCTGAAGGTATTGAAATAGCACGAAGAACGGTGGCAAAATATCGTGAACAGTTGGGGCTGCCTCCAAGCAGCCAGCGGCGGCGTGCCGTTAAATCACGCTAAAGGTGCTTTGATGTGTTAGAGCATCGTTATTAAAATGAACGGAGGATAAATATATGCAAGTATCCATTACAGGGCGTCATGTGGAACTCACAGAGCCGTTAAAAGCATACGTAGATGATAAGTTGCAACATCTGAAACATTCGTTTGATCATGTTGTAGATGTTCACGTTGTACTTTCGGTGGAGAAGTTTCGGCAGCGTTGTGAGGTGAGTATGCAGGCTAATGGTATCAATATTCACGGTCGCCATGAAACTGAAGATATGTATGCATCCATTGATGGTGTGGTGGATAAACTGAATCGTCAGTTGAAACGTTATCGGGCCAAAATGCGTCGTCATCGCAATGTAGCACAGCAGCAGAGTCGTGAAATCAAGGTGTCGCATAAGGTGTTGGATCTGGCGCACGAGCATGAGGAGTTTGCAGCAGATCATCAGCCGGAAACGTTACGCCATGAACAGTTGGATGCTAAGCCGATGAGTGTGGATGAGGCGGTGATGCAGCTGGAGCTGGGAAGTCGTGATATTATGTTCTTTACCAATGATGAAACCTCATCGTTGAATGCGGTTTACCGGCGCCCTGATGGTGCTCTAAGCTGGATTGAACCGGAAGCCTGATTCAATCGGAGCCTATGCATGATTAAAATTGAACATATTTGTCTGGATTCACAGGCACATAGCAAGCGCGCAATCATCACTGAAATGGCCAATGTTTTGACTTCAATTGACCCGGATAGAGTGATGGAAGTGGTGATGGCACGTGAGCAGTTGGGCAGTACAGGTATTGGCCATGGGGTAGCGATACCCCATGGCCGTATGCCTGACCTGGCGAGTCCGGTACTGGTGCTGGCCAGACACGCTGAAGGTGTGAACTTTGAATCGATTGATGGAAAACCGGTACATATAGTGGTGTTGCTATTGGTGCCTGATTCGGATGACCGCCAGCACCTTGAGCTGTTGGCGCAATTGGCGCGGAACTTACAACAGGAACGTTTCCGTGAGCAGATCATGCAAGCACAGGACAGCGCTGCGGTGGCAGGTCTGTTTGCCGGTAAGGTTTCGGTCGAGTAGGGCTGAATGCTCAAGCAACGCAGGATCACGATTCGTGAGTTACTGAGTGAGCAGGGCAAGGCTGCTAACATGCATCTGTTGGCCGGAGAGGCTGGTCTGGATCGTTATATTGATCACCCCCGCATGCAAAAACCATCGTTGGCTTTTGCTGGATTTCTTGAAAACCTGAGTGATTACCGCCTGCAAATTATTGGTAAAACTGAACTTCACTATTTAGCTACCCGTAAGGCTTACGAACAGAAACAGGTGATTGATGCTGTTTTTGATCTTGGCTTGGCAGGTGTCGTGATTACGCGTAATCAGGTGCCACCGGATATTATTTTGCAAGCAGCCAAACGTACCGATACACCGCTGTTGGTATCTGCGTCCTCTTCTTCCACATTTATGACCCATATGATGCTTTATCTGTCGCATCGGCTGGCGCCTTTGATGCATCAGCATGGTGTTTATATGGATGTTTTTGGACTCGGTGTGTTGATTACCGGGGCCAGTGGTATTGGTAAAAGCGAAATTGGTCTGGAGTTGATTTCGCGGGGTCATCGTTTGATTGCAGATGATATGGTGGAATTTTCACATGAAAGTCAAAGTATCATCGTTGGGCGTAGTCCGGAAGCCTTGCGCTATCATATGGAAATTCGTGGTTTGGGTATATTAAATATCCGGGATCTTTATGGTGCTGCTGCGATCACGGATACGAAACGACTGACACTGGTGGTGGAGCTGGTGCCCTGGGATCAGCTTAAACCGGAAGATCGGGTGTTGGGTGATGCGGGAAACGTTAATTTTATGGAAGTGAAGATTCCTCGTGTACCGATTCCTATTCGTTCGGGCCGCTCTCTTGCTGTGCTGGTCGAAGTAGCAACCCGAAATCAGCTGTTGAAACAGCGGGGGATTAATAGCGGCGAGGACTTTGTAAAATCGCTGCATCAAAGAATTGAGCATGGCGCAACATGACGGCCAGGATATTTTATGAGTGATACGCTGTTGATCAGTGGCTTGTCCGGTGCAGGCAAAAGTACGGTGCTGCATGCGTTGGAAGATGCAGGTTTCTTTTGCACGGATAATTTACCACTGGAGATGCTGCAGGAGTGGATTCTGAGTATGCAGGGGAGAAATCAGCAGGCTGCGGTATGTCTTGATACGCGCAGTGGTTTTAGTGCGTATGCTATTAAGGCCGCAATTGAAGATATGGCCGTACCATCAGACTGGAGCTTTGTATTTGTTGAAGCAGATGATGAAATATTACAGCGTCGTTTTTCCACGGTCAGGCGCCGTCACCCGTTTCCATCACATTGTGGCTTGATGGAAACGATTCAACTGGAACGTGAAAGTTTGAAACCGTTACACGATATGGCCGATATCGTTCTTGATAGTAGTCATTTAACGCCATATGAATTGGCTGAAAAAGTCGATTTTTTCTGTTTGAGGACAGCTGAGGGGAACAAACGAAGTGCTAATGTAATGGCATGTACGGTAATGTCATTCAGTTATAAAAATGGTTTGCCGACACATGCGGATATTGTATTAGATATGCGTTTTTTACCCAATCCTCATTATCAGCCTGAGCTGGCAGCATGTACCGGGCGGGATCAGAGTGTGATCTCATTTTTACAACAATACAAAGAAGTGGAGCAGGCTGAACGCTATGTTCAACAATGGCTTGCATTTGTCTGGCCGCAGTTACAAAAAGAGCGGAAACATTATTTTACACTTGCTTTTGGTTGTAGTGGTGGCCGTCATCGTTCGGTCTACATGGCAGAGCAGCTTGCATCATGGTTGCAACAGCAGGGGATGGTGGAGCCTGCTATTCAGCATCGTGAACTGGGTATTGTGCAGTATAGCAGGGATAAAAAGAGTGTTGCTGGAGTGCTGGCGTGATTGGCATTGTATTGATTGGACACGCTCGTATTGGCAGTGAAATGTTGATTGCTCTGCAACATGTGGTCGGGGAAGAGCCGTTGATTGCGAGCGTGGATATTAGTGAGAGCTGTGATCCCGAAGCGCTTGCTGGGCTGTTAGATAGAACAATTCAGACTTGTGATGTTGGTCAGGGTGTATTGCTGTTGGCTGATATGTTTGGTGGAACACCGTGCAATATTGCTATGGGGTGTTTGAAACCAGGTTCTGTGGAAGTGGTTTCAGGATTTAATTTGCCGCTGTTGATTAAAGCGACGGTCTTGCGTCATCATGAAAAGGATTTGAGAGCATTGGCTGAACAGGTCGTGATATCTGGAAGGCAATATATTCAAGTGGCTCAGCGCTTGACTATTTCCCGTCCTGGCGAGCGTAGCGATGGCTAAAGAGATCACAGTAGAGAAGACGATTTGTATACAAAACAAGCTCGGTCTGCATGCCCGGGCATCGGCAAAACTGGCATCAGAAGCAGGCCGGTTTGAGGCTGATATCATGCTCATTAAGGATGATATAACCGTGAATTGTAAAAGTATCATGGGTATTATGATGCTGGCAGCCTGCAAGGGGACATATCTGACATTGCGGGCTGAAGGTTCTGATGCACAGCATGCTCTGGACACTATTACGGCTCTGGTAGATGCCCACTTTGGAGAGGGTGGGTGAATAAACAGTACCTGGAAGCTCCTCGAATTCCTATCCGCAGGGAGGGGGCTGCGGTTGCCTCCAGTGCGGGTATCATTATTGGTCGTGTTCAAAAGCTGTTGCATGGTCGTCAGCCCATTCCTGCCAAGGCTATTGCCAGAGAGCATATTGCGCATGAGGTGGATCGTCTGTTGGCAGCGATTGATGCAGCCAAAGCTGATATTGATATTGAACGTGATCATCTGAACCAAACAGGTGTCAAAGAATCATTGATGATACTTGATGTGCATCGTATGTTGATTATCGATCCGGAACTGTTGGATAAAGCTGTTTCACGTATTCACAGTGATTGTATCAATGCCGAATGGGCGCTGCGTCAGGAAATGGATGTGATTCAAGCCATTCTTGAGCAGGTTGAAGATGAATATTTACGCAATCGTAAACATGATATTGAACATGCGGGCAGAAGAATTCTAGGACATTTGATGTCTCCAGATGTGGTGCCATCGTCACAGGGTGGGACTCGTGACGCATGGTCTGTCATCAGCAGGAATAGTGAGCAGGTTATCTACGTTGGGGATGATTTTTCAGTCACCGATGTCGTTAGCATGTGGCGCCATGGTGTGGCCGGAATCATTACTGAACAGGGCGGTGCTGATGCACATAATATCATCGTTGCCCGTGGTGTTGGTCTGCCTACACTGGTTGGAGCGGCAGGTATTCTTTCCGATATTGAGGATGGTGATATCCTGATTCTGGATGCTGAACAGGGCGCATGGGTATTGAATCCACCGGCAGCGGAACAGACTGCGTATCTGAAATTTATTGATGCTATTACGGCGAGTAAAAAACGCTTGCAGGCCTTTGCATGCAAACCATCATTGAGTGCTGATGGGCATGCATTAAAACTGATGGCCAATATCGAATTCCCTGAGGAACTGGATGCAGCTGAAAGTATAGGTATTGATGGTGTTGGGCTCTATCGCAGTGAATTTTTGTTTATTAATGAAACGACGATGCCGAATGAAGAGCATCAATTTGTGCAATATAGCGCATTGGTGAAGCGTCTGAATGGTAAGCCACTTACGATGCGCATGCTGGATATTGGCGGGGATCGCCCGTGGTTGTATCGTGATTTTGCCGGCCATCAATATGGCGGGCTGAATCCGGCCATGGGGCTGCGTGGCATTCGTCTGTTACTGTGCAATAAGGAGCTGATGAATATCCAACTTTCCGCCATGCTCAGGGCTGCTGAATATGGGCCGGTGCAAATTCTGGTGCCTATGGTAAGCGCTCGTGAAGAGATGGAGCAGGTGCATGATGCGATGGATGTTTGTCGTAAACGGCTGGGAATCACGCAAAAAGTACCGGTTGGCGCCATGATTGAAGTGCCTGCGGCGGCATTGATGGCTGATGAAATGGCAGGGGTCAGTGATTTTTTCTCCATTGGTACCAATGATTTGTTGCAATATACGCTGGCTGCTGATCGCAATGATGAAGAGTTGGCAAGCTTATTTCAGACGGGTGAGTCGGCTATTTTACAATTAATTATACTAGCGACATTGGCAGCCAGAAAGGCAGATATTCCAATTTCGGTGTGTGGTGAATTGGCCGCTAATCCGGAGTGGGTGTCGACATTTTTAAATCTTGATATGGCGCATCTGTCGATGAGCTTGAATAATATTCTGACAATACGTCAGTTTTTGAGCAGAGAAAATTACCAACCCTTGTCTTTATAAAATA
>CAYZJL010000082.1:0-9157 GCA_964478615.1 uncultured Zetaproteobacteria bacterium | reverse complement strand
AGATTATAGGACTGAAATACAAAACCCAGATGATGCAATCGAAAATCAGCCCGCTCGGCTGTCGTTTTGGCCAATAGATCATCACCTGCAATCGACAGCGCACCGGCATCCGGTCGATCCAGACCGCCAAGCATATTTAACAGGGTCGTTTTGCCGGAACCGGAGCGTCCAGCCAGCACCACATATGCCCCGCGCTCAACACTCAGATCAACACCGGCAAGGGCTGCGACCTTCATCTCACCACTGTCGTAAAAACGTGTTAAACCACTGGCAGAAATCAACACTTCACCCATCACAACTCCCTGAGCGCATTAACCGGTTGTAGTTTCGACGCTTTCCATGCCGGAATCAGGCCCGCAATCATCGCCCCAACAATCGCCGCTGCCAATATACGTAATATACTGTCGGCCTCCAGTACAGGATGTATGATAGGATCCATATACATAAACGAAAATGCAATGGCGAACTGCGACAAATCTATACCCTGCTGGCCATACCATAGCGATAACCCACCACCGAGCACAAAACCCGCCAACCCGCCAATCAGCACCAGAATTACCGTCTCCCATACCACCATGGCAAACAACTGGGCCGGCTTCACACCCAGCGCCCCCATCAATCCAAACTCACGCACGCGCTCATGCATACTCATCAGCATCGTATTAAGCACTTCAACCAGCACCACGATAATCACAATCAACAGTACAATCCACGTATATGCATCGGCAAAATCAGCCCACTGCTCAGCCATCGGATCAATATCGTTCCAACGCAGTACCTCTAGCACTTCTCCATTCACATCCTGTGCTGATAATGATGCTTTGATATCATCAGCCAGTGCTGTTACCTGTTCGAAACTATCGGCACGAATCACAATATCTGTCACCGCATCACCCAGACCCAACCAGCGCTGCGCGCTTTGCAAGGGTACAATGACTATCATATCATCCACTTCCATCACACCAGAATGCAACAGCCCACGCACTCTGAATACTTCCGAAGCAATATCACCGCCAGGCACTGCAGCCATCAACACCAGCTTATCGCCTATCGCAACATTCAAACGATCAGCCAGCACATCCCCCAGCACCGCAGCCCGCTCATCCTCATGCGGTAACCATGACCCCTTGTTCACAAACGTAGCCAATCGACTTAACTGTTTCTCTTGTTCCGCTTCCACACCATAGATCAAAGCCCCCGCATTGGAGCCTGCACTGGATGCCAGGCCTGACACACGTACCCGCTGCGCAATGGCCTGAATAGCTGATGCGTTGCCAATAGTTGCAATCACCCTGTCCGGTGCTTCGATGCGTTGTGACAACTTACGACTATCTTCAAAACCTTCAGCATGAATCTGAATATGCCCTGTCACAGTCAGTGCGAAATTCGTTTTGATCTGCTGCATCCAGCCATCATCCATGGCTGAGAGAAAGGTCAGCGCTGCAATACCAATCGCAAGAGCCGCTGATGTCAGTGCTGTTCGCAACGGGTGCAACCAGAGATTGCGCCAACCGAGTTTCAGATAAATAGAGAGATTATCCATATTATACATGATGAATGGCCTCGACCGGCTCAAGCCGTGCTACCCGAATAGAGGGCCATATAGCTGCAATCAATGTTGCAGCCAATACAGAGAGCACCGTATCCCACAGATGATCACTATCGATCTCCGTATGAATCACCGGATTGATATAAAAACGTGCCATCGAATCCATTTGACCGGAGAGATCAATGCCTGCCGACTGAAAATAGAAGACCAGAGCCAGACCAATGGCCGAGCCCACAAGAATACCTGCAAGCCCCAGCAGCAGCGATTCGATGACCACCATACCTGCCATCTGCATACGGCCACAGCCCAGGGCCATCATCACCCCGAACTCACGCATGCGCTCCAGCATACTCATCAAGACCGTATTCATGATACCTGCAGCAATAATTACCAGCACAATAGAGAGGAAGATATAGTAGAATGCATTCTCCAGCTCCACCCACTGCTTCATCATCGGGTACATATCGTACCAGCGCAGCACTTCATAGCTTGCCCCAGTGTTCGCCAGCGCCAGTTTCAATTGCGCTGTAGTTGCTTCCAGCTGATGCGTTGGCAGCTGCAGTACGATTTCGGAATAGCTCCCCTGCATACCTGTCATCTGCTGCATAAATCCGAGCGGTACAATTGCCAGGCCACGATCGATACCCATCTCACCACTGGAGATGATACCGACCAAGGTCAGTTTTTCTGCCGCCAGCGACCCATACCGATCTTCAGTCAACAGCACCACATCATCACCCAGTTTCAAATCGAGATTACGCGCCGTTGTCTCACCCAGCACACATGCCGCCTCATCATTATCCTGAAGGAATCGCCCCTTATCCACCTTCTGATCAATGCGTGTGGTGCGCCCTTCCATTTCAGGCTGCATACCAAGCAGTACCAACCCCTCAGATGCCTCAACACCGGCGGCCAGAGCAAAGGTGCGCAGACGATAGCTGAATCGGGTGATGCCACGATCCTTGATGAGCTTGATTACAGCTGCTGCATTCGGCACGGTTTTTGTCAGTTTGGGGTGATGAAAGTAACCATCGGCATGGATTTGCACACTGCCTATAATCACCTGCTGCAGATTACGCATCATGCTGTTGTGCACACCATCATTAAAACCCCATAAAAAGATCAACGATGCCAGACCCAGTGCCACAGCAGAGATCGTAATCAAGCTGCGGCGCGCATTGCGCACAATATTGCGCCAGGCTAGTACACCAACCAGTTTATATTGGCGGATGCAGCGGGGCGAGAAGGTGCTAGCTGCTAGGCGAGCGACCACAGGACTAGCCATAGCTCATTCAAGGGAGTTCAACAACGCAGATGGCGCTTTCTCGACCCGCCCGAAGGGAGTCCGCCTAATGCACCATAGCTGTGTTACACTGCTTGAGAAGGGCATGCCATTATCTGCGCAGTGTGCCTTGCCCTGGCACATTAGGCGGACTCTGAATCCGTCAATATAAACTGGTTGATGTACTTGGGAAAACATCAGCGGCGCATATTCCTGCGCGTGAACAGGCTATCTTTTATGGCCGCATCAAATATCACCTTCTCAAGCATCATTACCGTACGTTTATCGGGTCTGTCCTCAGCCTGCATGATCCAACGGGTCGGAATCTCTCGCCCCCCCATCATCTGAATACGATCAAAGGCCAGATGCCGGATATGGGCCCCGTGTTCATCGAAATAGTCTTCAGACAGTGGCATCGCATCATACCTGATATGGCGAATAATCTTACCCCATATTACCGGCGCATCAGGGCGAGGAGTTGACTCTACAGTGTACACACCACTCTCCTCAGCCAACACACTGTGCGTATAACCCTCTACCACAGACTCCATCTTGACCAGATCATCATTGGTGAAATCGGAACCCATCCAGTTGGATAGCATCATCGATGGCGGAATACGAATGTCGCGCTCCAGTTTGGGTAGATACATCCATAGATTGCCACCTTTTTTCAACCAGGTGGTATTCTGCTCTTTTTTCGGCGCCAGAATACGAATAAAAAAGCGTTTTTTGACACGATCATCCCAGGCATCCATTCGCACCTGACGTTGCCAGTCGGCTGTTTCAATGCGCATGGTGTAACGGGTGATACTGCTATCGGAACGCAAGCGATCCTGAAGCTTCTGCACCAGATCACGGGCAGTGATCTGAACAGAGGTGTTAAGTTGCTCCTGCGCACCATCATCAGCTTGGGCAGAGCATGGCAAAACAGATAGTAAACAGATCAACAGTGGGCCGATGATTTTCATGACTTAATAGTAAGGCAATGTTTCAAAAAGGTGAAGGTGCATCGCATTATTGTACCGAACCAACAAGGAGAGTAACTACCCAACAGGCCCTGGAGGTACAGCTTTAGCCGTGCAAACATCAACCTGATTACTTATGAAGCTCAGCCATGCCAATAGTCGAACACAGCCATGCTATGCTAACCTTCAAGTATATTGCGGCTCTCACATTTTGAGACCGGCAGATAGTGAATCTTGTACGTAATTAAGAAAACCTTAGCCACGAATTTCACGAATACACGCGAATTAAAAACCTATGATTATTGTTTTATTCGTGCCAATTCGTGTAATTCGTGGCTCGCTTGTGATTCTGTCTTTAGTTAAAAGGGTGGCTCCCTTGCTATTTAAAGAGACCGTAAAATTGCTAAAGTTTGTGCGTAATCAAGTATATTTTTAAATCCGATTACCCTGCATCTTACTGAAGAAAATCGACAAATGGTGCGAGGGTCACATAGATCACAAATAGCGACATCAGCATAAACAGCACAAAGCGCAAGGGCTGCTGCATGATTTTATCGATCACCGTCTCATGCAGGCCTTGCTCTTTTTGCGATTGATAATCAACTCGCGCCAACAGTGCTCTCTGCTGCTGATACTCTTCAATCAGTTCTCTGGCTTGCTCTAAATCACTTTCATCATAAAGCCAGATTGCAGGCACGGAAATACCCCAGCCACCGGCAGCAGTCTCATAAAACTCTATTTCATGCTCTTGTAACAGTTGTCGGATTTCTTCAGCCTCATCATCCGGCACATCTCTCAACTTGAACAGTTTAACGCCCATTCTTCCACCTTTCACGCTCTTCTCTAGTATATTTGAGCACCATAAATGATTTAATCACCATTAAATACACATCCACGTAAGCAAGAGAATATTTCCACCGATCTGTTTGGTCAATATTACACATATATTGACTTAGAAAAACGCCGCAGGAGCAGCTTTAGCCGCGAACAGCTAGAAAAGATCCATCCTTCGCGGCTAAAGTCGCTCCTACGGCATAGACCATGGGTGTTACGGGTTGGTTATTCCTATGTACGCACATGCATAAATGTGACCAAAAGCGGTAGTGAAAAGTGACACTTTTTGTCATCAGACTGCAAGAGAGCACCAGTTTTAGCGATTATATTTGGCATAGCAGTTGCGTATGGCTACACACATCACTCTCAATTGAACAGTGACCGGACGACAAAAAAAGGAGAACACACATGACAATCAATAAAAACGAAAAGGGCTTTACACTGATCGAGTTAATGATCGTTGTCGCCATCATCGGTATTCTAGCCGCTATAGCTATTCCACAATTCTCAAACTACCGCACCAAAGCATTCAATTCAGCAGCGGTATCTGATCTGCACACAGCCCGCATGGCAGAAGAAGCTGTCTTTGCTGACTATCAGGTCTATGGCTCATCTGCTGCAACCGGCGCAGCTGGTTCTGGCGCACTACTGAGTACTAATGGTGTTGTTGCAACAGCTACAACAGGTGAAGAAGCCCCTGTATCACTGAGCAAAAATGTCAAACTGGCGGCGCTTGTCAGTGCTAATGATGGTGCTGCAACCGTCACGGCAAAACATGATAGCGGCGATAAATTTTATGCTGCGGAAACAGATCAGTCAGGCACATTCCAGCTTGTTGGAACTGCGGGTACGGCCATGGTTCTCAGTGATGCTGTTACGGCATCTGATGGCGCTACAGCTGATGCAACAGCTGTAAGTTACGCCGCGATGTGATTCTTATTACTCAAGGATGTTATCTTGAAGTCACAGGAGGGGAGCCATCGGCTCCCCTTTCTACTTGTATGCCCTAAAAACCCCCTCTTATAATATGATTACATTTACCGACGTCCATAAAACATACCCCAAACAGATTAATCGATCCCCTGCTCACCATGCACTCAAAGGCATCTCTTTCATGCTTGCTCAAGGAGAGTCACTTGGACTTATTGGTCAAAATGGGGCAGGCAAAAGCACGAGTATTCGTATCATTATGGGTTACATGAAGCCTGATAAAGGTGACGTCATCGTGTTACAAGATAAACAGCTATCACCTGCCACACGCCGACATATCGGCTATTTGCCTGAAACCTCCACATTTCCACCAAACCTCACCTGCATGGAGTTGATACACTTTTCTGGACGCTGTTGTGACATGGCAACACAGACAATCAATGATCGCTCAGAACTGTTATTGAAGCGACTTGGCATTTGGGATGATCGCAATCGCAGGCTCAGCCAGTTTTCCAAAGGCATGCAACAACGCGCCAGCTTTGCTGCAGCCCTCATCCATGATCCCGAACTACTTATTCTCGATGAACCCATGTCCGGCCTTGATCCGATTGGTCGGGCTGAAATTATCGCTCTCATCCAGAATCTGCAACAACAGGGCAAAAGCATCCTGTTTTGCTCCCACCTGCTTGATGATGTCGAACGTATCACCAATGATGTAGCCATTCTGCATCAGGGAAACATGCTCTACAGTGGTAACATTGATAAGCTGGTAATGACCCATGATGGAGTGAAAGAAAACCTGCAAGATGCATTTGTTCGGGTAGTACAAGGCTCGCAAATATGAACCGTATTTTAGCTTTGGCCCATATCACTTTTCTTAATGGACTACGTCGCAATGCAGTATGGGGATTATGTCTGTTTGCATTGGTGTTAGAGTTTTTTGGTATTTTCTTCATGGATTTTTTTGGTCATGACCTGGGCCGTGTCATGTCAGATTTTCAATTTTCCATCATGTGGGCGGCAGGTATGATCTTTATCCTGTTTTATGCTGTGCATACTATTGCCTGGGATGACAACAATAAAACTATCGACAGTATATTGGCACGCCCTATTTCACGCAGTGAATATGTCTTGGGCAGCATGACTGGCTTATCACTGCTACTCATCTGTTTTGAATTACTTCTCTCCACGCTCGCTTTAGCAGAAATCATCTGGATCAGACCCGTGGTTGGAGAAACTTATTTTCCTATCTTTTCCATCAGTCATTTCGTTATCACATGGGTCGCTCTGCAACTCATTCTTTTGACTCATTTGGCGGTGATGATGCTTATCTCTTCAGCTATTCGCGGAGCTTTTCCGGTCATGCTGCTTACGCTGGCCTATGCATTAATCTGTTCAGGGCTGCCGGTAGTCAGAGAATCCATATCTCAACATGCGCCGAGCGGGGGAAATGCCGGGCTAGATAGCATGTTACAAGCGATGAGCATGCTATTTCCTGATTTCAACAGGCTGGATTTTAAAGACAGTGTATTAAGCCATCAAAGTATCGAGAGCATCTTTGGTCTCTCTGCATGGCTACCCTTATCATTAACAGGCATCTATTTGGCAATAGTGTTGCTTCTTACCTGCATGATATACCAACGCAGAGACATCGCATGAGATCCAGCAAAGCTTCTTCTATTTTATTGATGATCGTGATTCCGGGGTTGCTGCTTGTTTACCTATGCCTGTTTATGGCCCATGAAAAACGCAGTTCACTCTCACCATCTACTATTTCACCATCTCTACCAACTGGAATGCTAAACCTGCTTGGGCATAGTTATCTCAATCAGTTTATTGCCGAAGTGCTATTCATTAAAACGGCTGTATTTTATGGTGGGCTCAACAAGCGCATGGATGAAGAGAGTCTACAGACCATGGCTCAGCATTTTATTGCCATGAGCCAGCTTCACCCCAGACTTATGGATAGCTATTACCGTAGCGAATCGATATTGGCACACGAAGGCAATGAACACGCCAATACAGTCAACCATATTTTAGAACGAGGGCGAAAATACTTGCCTGAGAAAGTGACACTGCCATTCTTTGAGGGCTTCAATTATTTCCATTATTTGAATGAACCGATCAAAGCTGCAAATGTTTTACGTATCGCCAGCACTATTCCCGATGCACCACAATGGATTGGCCATCTGGCCAGCATGTTAATGGCTAGCGGAGGTAACATTCGAACTGGCCTCATTTGGTTGAAAGCTATGCACGCCACCTCCCAGAATGATGATGAGAAAGCACGCTATCAACGGGAGATCATTGCTTTTGAAAAGGCTATGCAGGTTCAAGTCGCGTTGCAGCGATATGTTCAGCGCACTGGCTCCTACCCCGACAGTTTAAATAGTCTGTTAATAACGGACTTATCTACACTACCAACTTGGGACGATGTTTTTTTTCTTGAATACCAGCCACCCAAACTATTCTTACGCCGACAGCCGGACAAATAAGATGAAACCTAACACACATCAACAAGGTTTTTCATTAATCGAACTTATGGTCGTCGTTGCAATTATTGGCATTCTGGCTGCTATCGCTATACCTGCATTTTCCGAGTACAGAACCAGAGCATTTAACTCTTCGGCAATCTCCCACCTCTATTTCATCGCCAATGGTCAAGCGAACTACTGGGTAGATGGACACACATATATTTCTGTTCCCGCCGGTGACGGGCCTGGTGCAACAGGTATTGTACCCAATACCACCGTACCAGCAGGTGTAGGTTATGTTATTGGTGTGTTTCCAGCCACAGGTAGTGATGCAAACTCGGGCAATGATACAGGCACAGACTTTGTTGCCTATACCGGCCACATCAATGGTACAGCTGTATATGCACTGGATTCGGTGAGTAAACCACAACGACGAAACACAAAAGCAACGGCATCCGACCCCGCCGATGATGCAAAAACAGAAAACATCACCACCTTTCTTCCTGCCAATTGGGGAAGCCAACTTTAATTTGATACTGGAGTGCATATGTCACTGAGATATAAACATGAAAAAGGTTTTACCATGATTGAAATTTTGATCGTTATTGCGGTCATTGGCTTACTAAGCAGTATCGCAATTCCCTCATTTCTTGGCTACAAGAACAAAGCATATAACGCATCTGCAATGTCTTACCTTCAATTTGTGATGAAAGCAGAAGAAAATTACTGGTTAAATGCTCAGCTCTATATTTCAGCCCCTGCCGGAGATGGACCAACCAGCTCTGGAACCTTGCCAAATGCTTCCGTACCCTCAGGTGTAGGTTTCATCATTGGTATATTCCCAACCCAGGGAAGTGACAGTGCAACAGGCTATGCTACCGGAGCGAATTACATCGCTTTTGCAGGCCATAACAGAGGCGATAAAGTATTCTCTGTAGGCTCTGGCACGAATAGCAACATCCAATCGCGTGACCAGAAAAGCAGTGCAGCAACTGCCGCCACAGATGCAAAGACTGAAGACATTACGCAGCCACTCCCTGCTGGCTGGGGGCAAGCGCTTTAAGTAAGACCTAGGAGTCTGTCGGACTTATGAGAAATCTACTGCGCGGCAGGGATAACGGCC
>CAYZJL010000081.1:0-9243 GCA_964478615.1 uncultured Zetaproteobacteria bacterium | reverse complement strand
ATCTGGTAGATTCAGCGAACTTTATCGCCTGCCATAAATCATCATTTATTACTCAGGTCGAGATGCTTGATAAAGCTGCGCAAAACAGTGTATTCCTACTCAACAGCCCTACTGCTGCTGATCAGGTTTGGCATGAACTTCCAAAACCGGTGCAGCAGACGATCATTGATAAAAACATCGATTTTTATGTCATTGATGCTTCAACAGTTGCACGCGGTGCCGGTATGGGGCGGCGCATCAACACCATCATGCAGACCTGTTTCTTCGCGCTGTCGGGTGTACTGCCGCGTGATGAAGCGATTGCCCAAATCAAAAAGGCGATTGAGAAAACCTATGCTAAAAAAGGTATGGATGTGGTTGAACAGAACTACAAAGCGGTAGATGCAGCCCTTGATCACATGAATAAGGTAGATGTGCCGTCAGTCGTCAGCAGTGATCGTCTGATGGATCTGATGGTGCCAACACACGCGCCTGATTTCGTACAGCAGGTCACCTCCCCTATGCTGGCCGGAAAAGGTGATGATCTGCCCGTATCAAAAATCCCGGTTGATGGCACCTATCCATCCGGCACAGCCCAGTGGGAAAAACGAAACATCTCCGATTTTGTTCCTAAATGGGAATCTGATATCTGCATTCAGTGTGGTAACTGCTCTTTTGTATGTCCACACAGTGTGATTCGTGCCAAGTTTTATCATGAAGATCATCTGGACGATGCGCCGGCAGGCTTCCCCTCAGCGCCTGTCTCAGCACGTGGTTTCCCTGCAACACGCTATACGCTGGAAATTTATCAGGAAGATTGTACCGGTTGTGAAATGTGTGTGAATGCATGTCCTGCTTATGACCCGGCTGATGAAACGAACACAAAAAAAGCCATCAATATGACTGCCAAAGCACCATTGATGGAACAGGGCCTCAAGGATGTCGCATTTTTTGAATCTATCCCTTACAATGATCGTGCCAGCATCGACTACTCATCGGTGCGAGGCACCCAGTTCCTTGAGCCTCTGTTTGAGTTCTCAGGTGCATGTTCAGGTTGTGGCGAAACACCTTATGTGCGTCTGTTAACCCAGCTATTTGGGCCTCGTCTACTCGTTGCCAATGCCACCGGCTGCTCCTCCATCTACGGAGGTAACCTGCCAGCCACACCATGGACAGTGAACAAAGAGGGACGCGGACCGGCATGGTCCAACTCGCTGTTTGAGGACAATGCCGAATTCGGTTTAGGTATGCGTATCGCTGCCGATCAACATACGCGATTGGCCAAGCAGGAGCTGTATGCCATGCGCGATCAACTCGATGATCAATTTGTTGATACACTGATCAATGCAGACCAGAGCATTGGTTATGGTGTAACACAACAGCTCGAACGCGTTGAAAAACTTAAACTGGTACTTGAAGGCATGCATGATGCGCGTGCTAAAAACCTACTGACTGTCGTCAACCATCTCGTGCGCCGCAGTGTCTGGCTCATTGGTGGTGATGGTTGGGCCTATGATATTGGTTCTGGTGGATTGGATCATGCACTGGCCAGTGGTCGCAATATTAATGTGCTTGTGCTTGATACCGAGGTCTACTCCAATACCGGCGGCCAGGCTTCGAAATCGACGCCGATTGGCGCCGTGGCAAAATTTGCATCGGCCGGTAAAGCAGTTGGTAAAAAAGATCTGGCACTGCAAGCTATCTCCTATGGCAATGTCTATGTAGCACGTGTTGCGATGGGGGCAAACCCTCAGCAAACACTATTGGCCATGCGAGAGGCTGAAGATTATCCCGGTCCATCCATTATTCTGGCCTATAGCCACTGTATTGCGCACGGCATTGATATGACCCAAGGACTGAACCAGCAGGATATGGCGGTACGATCCGGCTACTGGCCGTTAATTCGTTACAACCCAATGTTGCGGCGTGCTGGTAAAAAACCGTTTGTACTCGACTCTCCAACACCAACGATGAAGGTGAAAGAGTACGCCTATACAGAAATGCGTTATAAAATATTGCAAAAAAATGATCCTGAAGAGTCGGAACGTTTAATGATGTTAGCTCAGGAATCGGTTGATCTGCGCTGGGCCACTTATGAATACATGGCTGAACAAGACCCGTCTGAATTTCAGCCGATGAACTAAGCTGGGGGTCTATTATCACAATCATGAATTACGACATTCTCATCATTGGTTCCGGCCCCGCCGGACAACATGCGGCATGGCAAGCTGCCCGCATGGGTAAAAAGGCTGCCATTATAGAGCGTAAACCAAGTATCGGTGGTGCCGGCCTTCAAACCGGCACCATCCCCAGCAAAGCTCTGCGTGAAGCCGCTTATCTTGCTTCTCGTACAGGGCAAGGTATGCGTGAGGCATCTCACACTGCACGTTATGGTCTTATGGCTGATGCTGTGCGTCGCAAGGATATGGTGATTGCCCAACAGGAATCAGTCATCGTTAAGCGGTTACTTAAATCGGGTGTGGCACTTATTCCCGGTGAAGCATCATTTATGGATGCGCACACACTTAAAGTAGTCGATAGTAATGGTGGTTCCAGAAAGCTATCGGCTAATATCATATTGCTGGCTACCGGTTCCCGGCCCAGGCGGCCATCCGATATTCCATTTGATAAACAGACCGTACTCGATTCCACCTCCATTCTTAAACTGAAAAAACTACCCAAAAGCCTGCTGGTAGTTGGTGGTGGTGTGATTGCCTGCGAATTTGTATCGATCTTTGCCGCCCTCGGTGTTGAAGTCTGCGTGGTCGATTCCCACGAACAGCTTCTTGCTTACCTTAGTGATGATGTGGTGGGTGTATTGGCAGACTCATTTGAGAATATGGGTGTCCAATTTTTCATGCAAGAGCGTGTAGTTGCCATTCGCAAAAATGAAGGTGAAGAAGTGCTGACTCTGCTTGAGTCGGGCAAAAAACTGCATACTGAAGCTGTACTCTATGCCCAGGGCCGCAAAGCCAACTCACAAAGTCTCAATGCTACTGAAGCAGGTATCGAACTTGATCACGGCTGGGTTACAGTCAATAAACATTTTCAAACCAGTCAGTCACACATCTATGCTGTAGGCGATCTTGTTGGTCGCCCTGCCCTGGCTTCGACCGGCATGGAACAGGGGCGTACGGCCGTTGCCCATGCATTTGGTGAAACCTCCCAGGCCATGCCTGCTAATCTGCCCATGGCCATTTATGCAATACCAGAAATATCATGGGTCGGTAAAACGGAAAAAGAGGCTAACCGGGAACAGCTACAGTACGTTGTGGGTCGCGGTTACTACAAAGAGAGTGCCCGCGGCCAGATTATCGGTGATGCCAATGGCCTGGTAAAACTGATTGTCGATAGTAAAACACATAAATTAATAGGCGCGCATATCGTTGGAGAACACGCCAGTGAATTGATTCATACCGGTCAGTTATTGATGCATTTTAATGGCACGGTGCATGATCTTATTGCCAATGTCTTTAACTACCCTACTTTGGCTGAATGTTACAAACTCGCTGCTCTGGACTGTCTCCCTAAGCTTTCCTGAACACAGTTATGCGAATATAATATAAAGCATCATCTTCATCACACATGCTGGAATTCTTTACCTAAAAGCTGTTATGCGCTGATTCTGCAAAGAAATTGGGTTGTCCTGCTGCACTTTGCTCTTTAGGCTTTATGCTTACCAAGCAGAGCTAGCTGTACTGGAGATCACATGGCCATTCAAAATGATGATAACAAAGTAACGCATAAGCAGACTGATGCAGTAGACGCTGATGAGCTGATGGATTCAGACCTGTTGATTGATTCTGATGAACTGATCGATTCAGACCTGCAGATTGATTCTGATGACCTGGTCGATTCAGACCTGCTGATTGATTCTGATGACCTGGTCGATTCAGACCTGCTGATTGATTCTGATGACCTGGTCGACGCTGATGTTCTGATTGATTTGGATGAAACGATTGAAGAAGCCCCTGAACTCAATATTCCTGAACATGCAATCGCTGAAGAGGCTCAGCATGCAGTTGAACTTGCGGCGAAGGCGGCTGAGGAAGCTGAAATAATTGCCCTGAAGGAAGCTCAGCTAGCACTTGATGCAAATGCCGCAGTTGAAGAGGCCATGGCTATCGCCAAGGCTGCCATGCAAGCTGCTGATGATGCTAAAGCTGCAGCCTTGGCAACTGCAGAAGCTGAAGCTGAAGCTGAAAAAGAGGCTCAGGCAGCATTGGAAGCAAAGGGCAAAGCAATAGCAAAGGCCAAAGCTGAAGAAAAGGCCCGCATTCAGGCCGAAGAAGAGGCTCGCGTTCAGGCCGAAGAAGAGGCTCGCGTTCAGGCCGAAGAAGAAGCCCGCATTCAGGCCGAAGAAGAAGCTCGTATTCAAGCCGAAGAAGAGGCTCGCATTCAAGCTGAAGAAGAAGCTCGTATTAAGGCTGAAGAAGAAGCCCGCATTCAGGCCGAAGAAAAGGCTCGCATTAAGGCTGAATCTGAAAAAATCAACGCTGCAATCGAATCGGAAGAGTTTCTAAGCCTCAACCTGGATGAAGATGAAACACCATCACAGGGCGATGGTCTGGAAACATTATCATCGCTGGAAAAAGAGCTGGGTGAGCTCACTGACTGGGTTGAACCCGATCTCGGCCCTGATCCAAGCATCAGCCTAGAACCTGCTATGGATGTTAATGAAACCACACACCTTCAAAACCCTGAAAAGAGCAGTCCCGAAGCAGCCCAAATTCCGGAACAGAAAAAAGAAACCGCCCCTACTACAGACAAAAGCAAGGATAAGCCCATGACAGAAAACAAAAAACCTGGTTTAAACAGCCTCATGCTCAGTGCCACACTCATTTCCATCGTCATTGCTGCATTAGCAATCTGGATGAGTCTCGATGCATCCCAACAAACAGCCAACCTGGCTCAGGAGCCGATCAAACTTCAAAAACAGATTGATCAGATGAATGAACATCAAGACAAACAGACCCTGCTGCTTCAACAGCAGATTAAAAACCTGCAACAGCAACTGAAAATACTGACCAGTGTCATCGCCAATAAACAATCAGAAAAGTGGCGGGATGCCATTGAGAAACCATCTCTGGAGAAAAAAGAGGTCATCGCCAAGCCTGTATCGGAGAGCAAACCAGCCATTGAAAAAGCAGTAGAAAAGCCGGTTGAAGTCAACAAAGCTCCGCTAGCAACCCATAAGAGCGTAAATGCGAAGGCCAAAGCTGTCGTCAAACAGATTAAAAAGAACACACCTGCGAAAAAAACGTCAGAAATCATCAACGCACCTGTCATTGCATCAGAATATGCAACCGATCCCGCTTCAGTGCAGGGCTGGTTAGTTTATCTATTCTCCAGTATGTCTCAAAAATCTGCCGAACGTGAAACCCGTCAATTCCGAGCCAAGGGCATTGATGCCAAATATCTGCGTACCACCTCTAAAGGTAAAGTCTGGTATCATGTCTTAGTCAGCGGCTTCGAGGATGCAAGAAAAGCTGCCGCCTTCAAAAAGTTCATGAAAGAGTATCACGGCATTGATTCATACTACAATAAGAGCGCCAATAAAATCACTGAGCTTACAGCGAAAAAAACAGTGCCCGTTAAAAAAACACCTTTTAGCAAAAAATCTAAACAACCCTCAGCAAACACGTCTGCAATAAAAACAGTACAGACCAGCACTGCTAAAAATGCAGCATCAGAGAGCCATAGCTACCGTTTTCAGGCGGTCAATTCAGAGGTCTGGTTACAGGTTCATGCACCTAATGAAGATACAACGGCTAAAGGTAAGCAATTAAAAGAAGTATTACTCAAAGCTGGTCATCATATCACGATCAAAATAGCCTCTGAATCACTTTGGATCACTGCCGGCAATGCACCCGCTCTCAGCATCAGCGTGGATGGCAAACTTGTTGCCAAAGTCGGTAGCCTTGGCACGGGTAAAAAAGTATTACGCAATTATCGTTTTAGCATCAACTCATCACGCAACTAAATAAAGTGTTAAATAAAGGACAGATGACATGGACAGCATTAATCACACATTAGCGCAGCAGGTGGTCAGTTGGGAATATACATCAGCTGCAACGCCAGATTTAAATGAAGTACCGATTCAGCCCTTCCCTGCCGCATTGCATGAGCAGGGGGAGACACGCGTGATTGCGCTTGATCTATCCACCATTCTGGAAACCCCATATCTGGCTACAGCGCCTGGCCTGCTGGCCAATTATGTACGCATTTGCGCCAACGAGCAGATTTCCACCAATGTATCTTCAACATCTGAAGTGTTTTTTGTTATGCGAGGTTCTGGACGCACAGAAACAGAGGGTGGCAGCATCGCATGGAAGCAGGGTGATGCGTTCACACTGCCAACGAATCGGGGCATCACCCACTTCGCCGATGAAGAGAGTGCCCTCTATTGGACCCATGATGCACCACTGCTGGAGTACCTTGGTGTTGCACCAACAGAGCCACGCTTTAAACCGGCCTTTTACAGCAAAGAGTATATGAATGATGAAGTGGAGCGCATTCGTGAAATAGCCATGCGTGAAAACCGTAATCGTGTCGGTATCATCTTAGGCAACAGCGATAGCGCCAAAACCAAAACCATGACACATACCATGTGGTCATTGTTTAATCTACTGCCCAAGGGAGCGGTTCAACGCGCCCACAGACATCAATCTGTCGCACTTGATCTGGCTGTATTTTCAGGCCCTGACACCTATACATTGATTGGTAAAAACGTGGATGAAAATGGTGACATCATTAACCCAGTCAAAGCCATGTGGAAAACCAATACAGTATTTGTCACTCCTCCGGGCTGGTGGCACTCACACCATAACGAATCCGATGAGAACGCCTATGTATTCCCGGTTCAGGATGCTGGTCTGCACACCTATCTACGTACGCTCGATATTCAGTTTGTTCGATAACGAGCTGTCGGAAGAGCGGTTCAAAAGCTCCTTCTCCCGGAATTATAGACAAACGTTGATATGTTGAGCGGCACGTTTCGCTTTTTGACGCGCCTCTTCCAGACTATCACCACGCGCCAGTGTCACCGCCATACGACGTTTGCCATGCACTTCCGGTTTGCCAAACAGACGCATTTGTGTATCGGGCTCTGCCAACGCTTCTTCAAGGTTGCCAAAGCTAACCTGATTGGAATCACCCTCAACCACAATCGGACATGATGCCGCCGGACCATGTTGATAAATATTCGGAATAGGCAAGCCTAGAATTGCACGCACGTGTAAGGCGAATTCGGATAGATCCTGAGAAATCAATGTCACCAGACCTGTATCATGTGGGCGAGGTGAAACTTCACTAAAAATCGCTTCATCACCTTTGATAAATAGTTCCACACCAAACAGCCCATACCCACCCAGTGCAGTGGTTACCTGCTCAGCAATATATTGAGAAGCAGCCAGTGCCGCATCGGACATCTGCTGAGGCTGCCATGATTCACGATAATCACCATCCACCTGTAGATGCCCTATAGGTAGACAGAATGATGTGCCATCACGATGGCGGATCGTAAGCAAGGTAATCTCATAATCGAAATCGATGAAGCCCTCGACAATCACTTTTCCCTTGCCTGCCCTGCCACCTTCCTGGGCATAATCCCAGGCTGACTGAATGGAATCCGTATCACGAACCACCGATTGCCCTTTACCGGATGAGCTCATGATTGGCTTTACCACACATGGCATACCGATAGTTTTAATCGCTGTTTCGAACTCGTTCTGCGTTGCTGCAAATTGAAAGTTCGACGTTTTCAGACCCAGCGTTTCAGCTGCAAGGCAACGAATACCCTCCCTGTTCATAGTTAACTGAGTCGCGCGGGCGGTAGGGATCACATTGAATCCTTCAGCTTCAAGCTCTACCAATGTATCGGTCGCAATCGCTTCCACTTCCGGTACAATCAAAGATGGTTTCTCGGCCTCAATCAGGCTGCGCAACGCATCACCATCCAGCATATCCACCACATGTGAACGATGAGCCACCTGCATGGCCGGTGCGTTAGCATAACTATCCACCGCAATGACTTCTACACCAAGTCGTTGCAACTCAATGGCAACCTCTTTACCCAGCTCACCGGAACCAAGCAAGATTACCCGTGTTGCAGAGGACGTTAATGGCGTAGCGATTTGAATGGATTGATCTGTCATGATGATTCCCCTGATAATATTCAAAACGTAATCTATCGACACATATACAACAATCCACAAAGCAAAACCATCGCTTTGATAAGGGTAGCCACAAACCGGAATCTATTTTTTGTGACGCAACGCACATGATCACATAAATCATAACGACATGATCTCTCCATGCGAAACGTAACCGGCATAACTCTACTCCTTATCTCACTCTGGCTACCGGGGTGTGCAGCCATGACAGCGGTATCTGTTGTGCAGAGCACACTCTTTGACGCTGCTAGTAGCCAGTTCAAGGGAGAAGAACAATGTATGGTCAGCAATCTCGACAGAACACTTGCAGCCGTACAGTCTAGTCTGAGCAACATGTATCTGGATGTTGATGTGCTGGAAATTCAGAAGCACGGCTACGCTATTACTTTCGGCAATGGCCAACTTGATGGTGAAATTACGTTGACAGAAGTGACAGGAAAACTAACAACCGTATACGTTAAGGCGCGTAAAACAATGCGCGAGAAATCGGTTGAACAGGCGATTATCGAATCGGTTCAAGCCAAGGTCGAAATAAAAACTGCCAGAAAACATTTCCGTTTCAGGGGTTATCATAACCTGCGATCAAAACCGGATATCAAGACCGCACGTCTTGGCTGGTATCGTCACAATGCCAAACTCGATACCCATCGCAACGGCAAATCTGCCTGGTTCACGATTACACTGCCGTCCGGCAAGCTCGCTTATCTGAAAGGCAAAGTGCTTGAAACAAAAAAACCAAACAAACATGTTAAAGATCAGATCAAAAAATCTTAAATAAGGCATCTCATGTAGAAAACTGACAGCGTATAGTTATTCCTAAATCAGACTTTACGCACCTTCCCCTTGGAAAGGTCACCGTCACTAATGATTAACACATAGCCGACACAGTACTTCAAGCTCAGTTTTTCAATCTTCTTTTTCCGATGATTCGTGGCGAATAAGTAGCACAATTTGTCATGGCTGGGTGACTAAAAATAAAGATCAATTATGCGCTTGCCAAAGCGATTCGGCTTCCTATACTTCGCGCCACAACGAAAGGCGCTTTAGCTCAGCTGGTTAGAGCACCGGAATCATAATCCGGGTGTCCGGG
>CAYZJL010000080.1:0-9265 GCA_964478615.1 uncultured Zetaproteobacteria bacterium | reverse complement strand
AGTTTACCATTTCGTTACTCAATCGTTGGGTGTTCGCAACGCGACCTGAGTCGCTCTTGAATAAACAACATGCATAAATCTGCCAAGCGACTTAGATCACTACTCATGAAGCGACATGATGATCGCGCAGAACATTTATTTGACATAGAGAGTCAACTTTACCACTGATGCCTCATGCCTTTTTACATGAAACCCTTATTATATCTCACATCTCATTTTGGCATCATATATGCTCAACAATGATTACAACGCTCGTTGTACTGGCGTTGTGACTTGTACGTCTGGGCCGATGTATACTGATAGGGAGTTTATAGACCTAGGTTGTGTGAATCCCTCGTTTGGGAAACCAAATGCCAGGTTGCGACACCCACCTTTTCGTAAGGGTTCAGTTTGTATAGGTCATAACGCCAGTACAGCGAACAAAGCATTCTCTAAAGCCTGCCAGCTCCCCCTCCCCTTCTGCTGGCAGGCTTTTTTGTTTATCAATTGATTCCCAAAACAGTCAAGAAAACACTTTAGCTTTGGATTTCAGGGGTTTTCAGATCCATGTTTTTGAATTCATTGGTCATGGTAGTCAACCACTGCATGGCCTGATCGCAGTCGACATGCAGATCACGGAAACCTTTCGCTTCCATACTGGGAAATTTGAAGCTGCATGTATCAACATTATCCGTTGAGCTAGCAAACGTCACTGGCTCAACAGTGAACGTGATCCAATGGCTGGCTTCAATCGAAAGTAGTTTAGAACGCTTGTCTTTTTCGGACTCGGAAACATCTTCACGCCCCCAGAATTGAATATCAAAATCCAGTGCGGCCTGACTGATGGCAAAGGTGAACTCCATGCTCTGTTCACTGCCATCAGAAAAATCCCAACCCAGTTTAATCGCTTCTTCACGCAGGCCAATCAGCGGCACCTGAATAAAGTCATCTCTGTGCACATACGTTGCAGCAGCCTGCTGCTGACGTATATGCACACGCTGTTGTATCCGCGCCTTATAAGCTGCCTGCTCTTTCTCTTTATTCCAGCCCAGAAAGTACATCATGCCGAAGGTAGAGAACATAAATGTAAACAGGCCTATAAGTATCAGAGCGCTATGAGAGACATGATTCATATCGGCAAAAACAACGACCAAAAAGGTCGTCACCATGATCTCAACCCAGCTGAGCAGGGCACCAAGGTTGTCGAAATTTGTAATTTCTTTCCAGCCAATCGAAAGCTTGTTAGACATATTGGCTAATCATGCGCCTGTTAACCTCGCTTCGTAAAGAGGATAATTACTGCACACAGTGTAAGCCTAAAAAAACCAGTTCAGCTTCAGCTCCACATAATCATCACTACGAATCAGGGTGAACGGATCATTGTCTGGGATATTGACAAAAAAACGGCCGTTGATTTCTGCCTTGAGGTGATCCGTTATACGCTGTTCTGCTTCGAGATTGATGAAAGTGGCACGGTTTTGCAGATCATACATACCCCCCACCAGCGCAGTGCTGTCCTGGGTATCGTTGAATACAAAGCGGGCACCGGCAAAAAGATCATGATCAGCGCCACTAGCCGGTGCAAAACTGGCATCCCTGTTATCACTGAGATATTCCATCAGCAGGCCTACATCCACCCCGCTCTCGCCCACATCGTAAAGAGTATGTTCAAAGCCGGATGCAGTGGCATAAAAACGTTTACCATGCCCTGACCGGCTAATCGCCTCAGCTTTCCACAGCGTATTTTCAGATGTCCATTGCAATTCAAGGCCCGTCTGCCCAATCTGACTGTAGTGCGGCACTAGCACCACTAGACCTACTCTGTTCTGAATCGATAACAGCGCTTCCCGACTGGTGCCCTGAAAGTGCGAGATCGCAACATCGACATCACCAAACGCTCTCGACCAGCGCAGAGCCCAATCAATATGGCGCTCTCCCTTGCCTGATTCATACGTTGCATGCGACCAGTCAACAGGCAGCGGCCCATGCAGACGAGCACTGTCTGCCGTGAAGGTGCGCGCTCTGAAACCAGGCAAGGCAATCAGGTTGAATACTCCCCACTGCTTTTCAATGGTGAAATTGATCATCGGCTGACCCAGTTTTTTTTCACCGGAAATATCTTCCACCGCATCAGTCTGATTGACGATATCCACCAGATGCACCGACTCGGTTACACCCCAGAACACTTTGCCAACACCGATAAGCAGATCCCAGTCTGAACCGATATGCAACCAGCTGGCTTCTCGCAGATCGGCATGGCTGCGGCGGCTGTCATCAGCATCAACGCGTGCAAATGGTATCAGTGTGAACCGATCACTACCCCCATTCCATTCAAATACCAGTTCCGGTTCTATTGTGCCTGAAGGCGAAATCGAAATATTTTTCTGATTGGCATGCACGGCCGAATACGGAAAATAGCGCAGTTCCAATGATGCTTGCCCTGCCACATCCCATTGACTAGCCCAGCCAGCGTTTGCATGCGCCAATACGCCGATAGAACATACAATAAGCGTGCATATTGAGCGATAAAACTTCACCGCGCCCGTTTTAATCTGCTAGAGGTAAAATCACTCTCCGTAGTACCTATGGAGAAGGCATAACCGGAGAAGGTCAGCACCGTAGACTTGCCAGTCTGGTGATTCATCATGCTCATCGTCTCTGCACGCCAGTATCTGTTCAGGTACTGTTTGTAAGCCTGATAGGTCAGTGTTTTTAACAAGCTGTTTTTGCGATCATAAAAATCAATTTTCCAGACTCGATATTCTTCCTTATCAAACCATACCATCTGATGGTGATAACCCGATTTGACATTAGTAGGGATCAGTTCCAGCTTAAAATGATCACGGTCATCAAAGCGTTCATCGCCGATGTAACGATAGGTGTATTTCTCCAGCTCCTGAGATGCGATATCTTCATAGGCGAATTCACTGCCCATAAATGGGCCCGATTTATTGCTTGAAGAGATACGCTTCACCCGTTTCAAAGCCGGCAGAAACAGCCACTGATCATCTGCCTCTGATTTATGGGTATGCGACAGAAAAGCAGTACCTTTCACGTCACGTGGATTGTCAAACACGATCAATGTTTTATCTCCATCATCCTGCTGCTCACGTGTAGTATTGCGCATCAAGCGGGTGGTTTGCTGCCCATATTTATTACGCAGAAGCATCTCCAGACTAACCTTATAATCACCAAAACCGATATCTCTGCGATCAGCCTCCGTGGCAATGGCTAAACCCTTGTCAGCCGCTTCATCAGCCCATGCGATTGAAGCAGCAAACATACCCATTGATAGACTTATTGTTAGCCCAGCCAACAAGCATCGAAACAGCTTATAGTCTGATTTCATTCCCAATCTCCTCTGTATAAAAATACTTCTATGCATTTCCTTCACCTGGCATGGCCGCAACAGGTGCCGTCTTTTTCGGTTTGTCGATACGCATCAATAGCACCGGCAACAATAAAAAGTCAGCCACCAGAGCCATGACAATAGCGATTGATGTCAGCAGTGCCATTTGCGAATTCAGCGCAAAGGTAGATTGCGCCAGAATCATAAAACCAGCCAATAGAATCACCGATGTTACTACGATCGCAACACCCACACTGGAAAAAGCGTAGTGTACCGCTGCTTCCGCATCCATCCCCTTCTCCCGTTTGGCTCGCAGGTATTTACTCAGGAAATGAATCGTATCATCCACCACAATACCCAGCGACATGCCGGTCACCATGGCTGCCGCCATATTCACTTCACCGACCAGAAATCCCCAAATTCCAAACGCCAGACCGGCTGGCAGCAAATTGGGCAGCAGACTCACCATCCCAAGTTTAAAGCTGCGCAGAGCCAGGCCAACCAGCAGCGAAATCAGCAATAGCGCAATGAACGTCGCTCCCAACATGCTCTTGATATTACGTTCACTGATATAGGCAAACATAATAGCAGGGCCAATACCTGTAGTTTGCATGCTCGGCGCATGCTCTTTCAACCACTGCTCACCACGTTGGGTCACATCACGCAGTTCACGGGTGGTCAGATTCTCCAGTGTAGCAATCACCTGGGTGGATGACTTATCCACATCAAGCTGATTATTCATATCCAGACCATAGGGTAGAGAGAGCTCATACAAGAGCAGATACTGTGCCGCCAGGTCACGCTGCTCTGGTAGTTTGTAAAAGGCCGGATCATCACCATGTAGATTCATATTCAGGCGCTGGAAGGTATCGGTAATGGAGCGCACATGCTGCACTTCCGGCTGGCTCCGCAACCAATCGACAAAGTCCTTGGCATGATTGAGAAAGACCGGATCACTCACACCATTGCTACTACCTGCTGGCAAGGAGTACTGCAGCTGATACAAGCCGGTCAAATGCTCGGAAGTAAAATCAACATCCGCTCTGTAGGTGGTACTGGTATCAAAATATTTAACAAAATCCTCGTTCAATTCATTGCGTGGAATCATCATGAGCACAACGATCGTAACCAGCACCGATCCAAGCATCACCATGCGCTGATTAGCAACCACCATATCGGCGAATCCGTCCATATGTCTACCCAAAAACGATGTGCCCTCACGCGCCTTAATCGGCAGCACGGCAAGCAAAGCCGGCAGCAGTGTAATCGAAAACAGGAATGCGGCCATCACCCCCATAGCGGTAATATTTCCTAGATCATGAAATGGTGGTGAATCACTGGCATTCATCGATAAAAACCCAATAGCCGTAGTAATACTAGTTAGAAACACCGGCATGAAATTGATCCGCAGGCTATCAATGATAGCTAGGTGTTTCTCAATGCCCTGCCGCATACCTGCCAGCATGGAAATTATAATATGGATCGAATCAGCCACAGCCAGGGTCATAATAATGGTGGTAGCCGCAGAGGATGGCGGGGTTAATTTAATGCCCAGCCAGCCAGCTAAACCCATACCCGCCATCACCGATAGAAATAATACGATCACGGTTGCAATGGTGGCTGTAAGCGAGCGCACCAGAAACAACATGACCAGAATGATGATCACATACATGGCTGGAACGAGCTTAGCCATATCATTCATACTCGATTCCATGAAAGCATTGTTCATCATGGTCATGCCATTGAGATAAATGTTTACCGGGTAGTTTGCCTCTATCTCCTTGGCCAGTTCACGGGCGGCATTCGCTGCTCTTGGCACCTCATCCATCTCTTTCTCAGGCATCTGGAAGGTCACATTAATACCCATCACCGCACTATCAGATGAAATCATCATGGTTTTCAGGGATGGTTCATGTTGTGCCACAGCCCGCACATGCTCCAGTTGATCGGGTGACATGTTTGCCGCTCCCTCAACCAAATCAGCCACAATGAGATCATCCTCTCTGGCTGTGGTGTGCTGGAAATTGGTCACTGAATCCACCCGCAGTGCAAAGGGTAGCAACCAGGCTTTTTGGGTAATGGTCTCTACGGCCTCCAGTACTTCTGGGGTAATGGTATCACCATGCAACGCTTCAACTACAAACTGAATATTATCGGTCTTGGTGTAGGTACGCTGCAACTGTTCAAAGGCCATCAACTGCGGATTATCATCACTGAAAAAGACGCGATAATCGGTATTAAATGCTAAAAAACGACCACCACTTGCTGCCGCCAGCCCCAAAATGATGGCCAACAAAATTACCGGCCAACGCCAGCGTATGATCCAGTTTGCATAGACTTCAGCCCAATCATGTTTTGCATTCATATATTGCTCCCGACAACTGTTTGCAGATAGTTAATCAGTTCATCAACACAGGCTGTCAGAATGTCAACGTCCTGGGCATTTTTTGCCAGTCCATAAGCACCCTCAATACTAGCAATTAAAAAAATTGCAGTTTGTTTGGCATTGATGCCGGGATTCACCCGACCATTGGCCTGTCCTCGAATGAATGACTGCTCCAAACCCGCCTGCCAACGGCCCATTGCATCACTGATACGCCGACGAAAGCCCTCATCCACAGGCGACATCTCCTGCGCCAGATTATTCATAGGGCACCCTCGGGCAACAGATGCACAGTCTGTGCTATTCAGTGTATTCCGGAACAGTACAATCATGGCTGCGACAGGGTCATCGGAGTTGAATACTGGCTCCCACATATTCAACATCTGAGGTGAAAATAGCTCATCCACTACTGCATAACCCAACACCTTTTTATTGGCAAAATGATGGTATAGCGCACCTTTGGAGATGGCTGCTTTTTTGATGATTGTAGCGGTATTACATGATTGAAAACCATGCAGATGCATTTCTTCGGCGGCAATTTCTAATATTTTCGCCCGCGTTTGTTTGGCGCTGGATTCACTATTCATGACAACATCTCACCTTGACCCACTAAACATTCAATTCGACAGTGTGTCAGACCGACGAGTCGGTTTCAACCCATTTGTTTAAAAAGAAGACTTGCTTTATCGCCCGCCTGCCAGGGCTCTCTTTTGACCATCATCTGTTGAAAATCACTATCGGCCAGCCACGCATTTAACCATCGTTGCAAATGTTTAAATGGCAGCGATTCAAATCGCGCTCTATCCACAGCTACAAATTGACGCACAAAAGGAAAAATAGCGGCATCAGCCATACAAATCCTATCCCCAAACAGGTAAGGAGCCTGTTCCAGCATCTCTTCAAGCTTGGCCAGAAAGAGACAAGCGGCGTGAAAGTGCTGCATAGCATCTATTTCTGTACCTTCAGCATCACCCGCTGCCACAAATCGTTGCGGATATTTATAGCGATCCAGATGATATTTAAACTCTTCATCATTCTCTTCGATCAGCGCCAACATTGCTTCTCTGTCGGTCTGCATCCATGCATCATCTTCAGCTAATGCCCAAATCATGATATCCAGGCTTTCATCAATCACACTACCATCAGTGAGTTGCAACACCGGCACGGTGCCTTTTGGAGATATTCTCAACATTGCGACCGGTTTAGCTTTGAGCACTATGTCGCGCAGTTCGCACTGGATACCTGCATGGTACAACGCCAAACGTGCCCGCATGGCATAAGGACAACGGCGAAAGCTATATAATACGGGCTGCTTCATCGTTTTTAGTTCAACGTTCCCGGCACAGCCAGTGTAAAAGCAGGCACAGGTGCATCGAAGGTTTCCCCAGCTTCAGACAACATCTGATAACTACCCTGCATATAACCGACATTGGTTTCCAATACGCAGAAGCTGTTATAGCTGTGCTCTGCCCCTGGAGCTATCACCGGCTGCTCACCGATCACCCCATCGCCCATCACCTCTTCAACCATACCATTGCCATCGGTGATCAACCAATGACGCGTGAGCAATTGGGCTGCCTGATCACCAATATTGCGAATATGGATATCATAGATAAACACAAAACGATTCTGCTCAGGCTGAGAATGTTCATCTGAATATTCAGCCTTTACTTCCACAACGATAGAACAGAATGCACTCATCACACAACCCTCACCACAATGTTTGAAACTTTAACGTAAATGAGCGGGATTCATTGATACTTCGCATCACTATATCCTTTCGGTAGGTCAGTTCAACACTATAAGCGGTGGAAAAAGCCATTTTGGCGGTCAAACCCATCGTCGTATCGCGCACCTGATCCCCCTGAAGGCTACCATTGATGCGGGTTTCACCACCCCAGCGGCGTAGGTAGTCCAAAGATAACCACATACCTTGCATGATCGTATAGCTGACATGCGCATCCATGCCCCAGCGACCTTTCTGCTCTCGGATCAGATTGCCCAGATAAGACTTATTGCTGGTAAAGAAATGATAATTTGCCAGTAGTTCCAGCTCCCAGTCTCCAATAGTCTGAGAAACCGCCAACTCCGGCTTGAGCACCCAGCGATTCCCTCCGGGATTCAGGTTACTGGCCGAATCATAGTGCCCCAGCGGCGCAATAATTTGCAGGCTGCCACCAAAGAGAGTGCCCTGTTTGTAATCTTTGAACTGCTCAGGCGTCAAAGCCGGCGCACCATAAAAATCCATTCCGATCACCAGGGTGGGATCGCTCATGCCGATCACCCGTTTATGCACGCCCAGAGCAGGCAAATCCAACTTCGCAGTTGCATAGGGTAAGAATGCGCCAACCAGGGCAACCTGACCAAACAGCTCAAATGTTCTGTAATATCGTAAAACGCCTGCTTTGCTGTTCAGGCGTAATGATCCGCCTCTACTGGTATCTGACTGGAAATAAATCAATTGCAGGACATTCAGGTTTACAGGCAAATTGTTATAGGCGCGGGCACCCGCCTCGGCAGCACCGGCTTCCTGGCCAGATGGCAGGATCAGAAACAAGCACAAGGCGCCTACCAACCATTGTCGTAACCACCCATGTCGAAATGAACATAATCTTGTTTTGCCAAAAATCGGCATCCTGACTCCAATACCCGTCAAACTTGAGGCTATAAGTTCTGCCGGAATATAAGTGTTCGGGCTTGAGATTCAAGCGCAAGTAAGCTTTTGCTCGTATAGTTCTGGGGGCTATAGCGAATTAGCCCGGGTTAGAAATCAACTCCGAAAGAATTGCATCCCATTGGCCATAGATTAAATAATTACCCTGATGCTCGACAAAGTGGATGTTGGGTTCATGCAGCATAGCGGCAATGCGTCGCCCCATGCTGATCGGCACAAGTGGATCGTCCAAGCCATGCCAGATCGAAGTATGGCCGGTGTAGCGACTCAGATCCAGCGGCCAGTCCGCCGCGCACAGAATAATTTCATCGCACAGAGTATGGAAATTTTCTTTGGCGGCATCTTGAAATGATTGCAAAAAATACTCTTTGGTTTGCAGATGCTCCAATACGGCAATATCTGTGGCTGGCTGGTGTTCAGCCACACGGTCAAAGTAACTGTTTGAATCCTGCTCAAGGTCATTCAAAAACACGCTCATAAATTCAGCTAGCAGTTCCGGCGAGCGATGTCCGAGACGCATAGCGGTATGATTCAATGGAATCATACCGCTCAGATCATCAAGGGAGCGAACCGGCGCCATGCAGGAGACCAGCGTGATATGAGCTATGCGCTCCGGGATTTGTTCGGCACAGGCCAACACATAAGGCGTACCGGCTGAAAAGCCGACCAGAGAAAATGTTTCGAACCGCAAATCATCGGCTAGCTGCCGCACATCTTCAGCCCAGTCCAAAAAAGTACGCCCCGGCAATGGATCGGAGCCATGAGAACCGGGGCGCTCCGGCACAATCAGACGGACCCCCTTTTCACCCGCTATGCCGTAATCCGGGTGCGTACCGGTCAGGCTGTGAAATACCATCACTGGTCTACCTCCCGGATCACC
>CAYZJL010000079.1:0-9308 GCA_964478615.1 uncultured Zetaproteobacteria bacterium | reverse complement strand
CGCATCAACGCTGCTGCTGAAGCAGCAGGTAATCGTGGTACTGCTGAGTGGATGGATGTTGATCTTCCAACACGTCAGGGTACATATCGTGAGCTTCCAGCTCGTGATCAGCTGGATCAGAACATCCGTGAACAGCTGATTGTCGAACTATATTCTAAGTAATCATTGAGGATCCTTTCATGCAATTGATTAATCCGCGTAATATCAGCGTTGAAGAGAAAATTCCTGGCCGGTCTGCAAAGATTGTATTTGAACCATTAGAACGTGGTTATGGAACTACGATTGGTAACAGCCTGCGTCGTATGCTGTTGTCATCACTGCCGGGTGCAGCTGTAACATCTGTTACTTTTGATGGTGTTGCACACGAATATGATACGATCAAGGGTGTGCGTGAAGATGTCATGGACATCATCCTTACACTCAAAGAGCTCGATATTCGCATGGAAGGCGATGAGGCATCTACGATCACGCTTGATGTTCAAGGTTCATCTATCGTCACTGCTGGTGACATTCAGTGTCCAGCTGGTTTGATGATTTTAAACCCTGAACTGGTTTTGGCTCATCTGAACAATGATGGTGTGCTTAAAGTTGAAGCAACAGTAGAAAAAGGCCGTGGTTATGATGCGGCAAGTGAACGTGAAATCGAGGAGCGCGCAGTTGGCTCTCTATTGGTTGATGCTTCATTCTCACCTATTCGCCGTGTAGCTACCCGTGTTGATTCTGCTCGTGTTGGTCAGCGTACCAATTACGATAAACTGATCATGGAAATTGAAACAAACGGTTCATTGACGCCGCAAGAAGCGATCAACGAAGCGGCAGCTATTTTTGAACAACAGCTAGCAGTGTTTGTTGATTTCTCAGCAGTACATGAGGAAGAGGTTGAAGAAGACAGTGACGATGGTCTGGAAATCTTGCTTGCACAGCCTATTGAACATCTTGACCTGTCGGTGCGCTCGATGAACTGCCTGAAGTCTGATGACGTATTTCGTGTTGGAGATCTGGTACAGCGTAATGAGCAGGAAATGTTGCGTACACCAAACTTTGGCCGTAAATCATTGAATGAGATCAAAGAAGTGTTGGAAAACATGGGTCTTGAGCTCGGCATGGAATTGATCAACTGGCCACCGCAAGATGATGCGGAAGCGCTGGAAGCTTAAGCTCTAACATACTATTGATCGAAGATTAGAAGAGGAAAAGAGAGATGAGACATCGTAAACACCGTGGTTCCCTTGGCCTGGTATCTGGCCACCGTCGTGCACTATTGGCAAACCTTGCAACAGCATTGTTGACCCATGGCCGCATTGAAACAACTGAAGCTAAAGCTAAAGTTCTGCGTCCTTACGCTGAAAAGCTGATCTCTTTGGGTAAACGTGGCGACTTGCATGCCCGCCGTCAGGCGCTTGCCAAGCTGCGTTATCGTCCAATCGTAGATCACCTGTTCGGTGATGTTGCATCAGCTTGCTCTGATCGTGTTGGTGGGTTTACGCGCATTATCAAAACTGGTTACCGCGCTGGTGATGCTGCCCCTATGGCAATCATCGAGTTGGTTGATCAGATCGCTGTAACTGAAATCGAAGACGCTGCTTAAGTAAAAAATTGCAACTGATAAAAAAGGCTCCGCGCGCTTTGCGGGGCCTTTTTTTGTTTGAATGACCGACTTTTATTAAACGCAATTTCGCCGAGATTTCTGCTTCCTGTATTTCAAACGCAATATTGGACGCTGATAAAAAATATTTGATCATGAAGGCGGTAGCCCTAAAAAGTTCATTGTGAGACTCTCTTAATGATGTATTGTGCTGCATTGATATGGGATGAATCTGAATGTTCTCCCGAAGGGAGAGGGTGCTGAACAAAATATTATTTTTCGTATCGGTGTTCGTGCTGAGTCTGCCGCTTTTTTCGCACGATACGTATGCGGAAAGCAAGCGCGGTACGACCAGCGAATCAACACATGCTCTGGCAACCATTGCTCCGGCAGGCAGGTGGTTTATTCAGGTGGAAGCCCGCAGCATCAGTTATAACAGCGCCTATGATAATGAGGGAAATAACAAGCCACTGGGCAGTGCTCTCGATGCGATAAATTTAAACGCTGCGGTATTCCCTCTGTTGGCACTGTTCCCCGCTGGATCGTCTTTGGGGACGACATCGATTTCAGCAGAAGTAGCATCTCAGTTTTCTCAAATCACATTGGGCTATGGTGTCACTGAACACCTGACGGTGGGGGTGATTACTGATTTTGGGAAAAATAAAAACAGCGTCAACTTTGCAGTAGCCGGTGGTAATGTCGGGTGGAATCCTGCTTTTAATCCGGCGGCTCCGCCAAGCCTTGCGAACATTCCATTTGCGCCGGTCGGTGCAGGAGCAACACAGGCGATGAATGCTGCTGATATCAATACTATTTTATCCAACCCGGCTTTTGGTTATGGGTATCAACCGATTCAAAGTACAACGGTAAGTGGCGTGGGATCGGTACTACTTGGTGCCTTGTGGCGGTTTTATGAAGGAGAGAGTGATAGCCTTGTCGCAGGTTTTGGTGTGAGAACAAGCCTGTCCGGTGCAATAGATCCAGATAGTATCTCTAAAATACCTCTGAATGACGGCAGCACCGATGTGATTGCTCAGGTCGAATACTTTCGACAAATTGCTTCGATATTTGATATGCGTTTGATGCTGAAACGTACCGTTCAATTGTCAGATAAAGTAACTTCACGCGTGGCAGCACCCGGACAGGTGTTAGCCTTTGCCTCCTCAAAAGAGAGTCTGGATAGAAATCTGGGCGATATATGGGAATATAATGTTGAAGCAGGTGTGAGCCTCGATAACTGGCGTATTTCTAGCACCTGGTATCGCTATCTGAAAAAAGCCGATCATTATTATTCAGCCCGTGGACAGAATGTTTCATCATTAATCCGAAATACAGCCTTGCGTGGTGATTATTGGCGAGTGGGCATCTCCTGGAGTGGCATTGAAGCCTTTCTACAAAAAACGATCCCGATTCCTCTGATCGTCAAGTTTGAGATGCAGGATACCATAAACGCTCGTAACCTGGCTGACCAGAAAGACTATTATCTACAGGTAACCACGCTCTTCTAGTTTGCATGATTCATATTAATCATTGTGGTTTTTAGCCGTCATTCCCGCGCAGGCGGGAATCCAGTGTGTGTAAAAAGCCTGTGGATTCCCGCCTGCGCGGGAATGACCTGTTTGTGCAATACTTTCAGAACAATGGAATATGATACTTGAATCGCCCTAACACAGGATAATGATCCGATAGATCAATAAGGTATAGAGTTTTACCGCACCAGGCTGAATCCGGATCAACAGTATAGGGCTGAAGGATTGCCTGCATGCAGACTTTAAATGCTTGCGTCGTCTGCAAAACAATGGACTGCATGGAAGATTCAACTGGTGTTAAATATTGTCTCGAATACAACACATAATCCAGCCACAACGGGTGCTCTCCAGATTCAAAAGCTAATGGATTGCGAGTGGGGTCAATGGTTGATTGTTGACCACCAGTGATTTCCGGCATGGCTACAGATAAGGCATTGAATACGTGTTTTATTTCAGACTGGCTCAGTGCATTACCGAGCCTGTTGATATTCAAATCACCGGCGACAATCACGGCTTCATTTTTTGGAATATGCTGTTGCGTGATAAATGCCATGAGCTGTTCTGCCTGCGCCAAACGCACTGCCGCCTCTTTCTTACCGTCCCATGCATTCAGATGCGTGGCGAACAGGTGGTATGTTGATGCCCTGTTTTTCCCCGCAATCGACTGTCCGGCGACCGATTTGTTGATGCGAGCATAGACCACGCCTTTTGCAGCCAGACAATCGCTGCCGGTGCAATGGTTAAACACATCTTGCGCAGTGAATGTAATGGGCCATTTCGAGGCAATAAAAACGCCTCCGTTCGAAAGAGATAAGCTGCTATTGAGAGTTTCTGTTGAGTATGGCCAGCCATCATGAGCCAGCAGTGTCCGCAACTCAGTGCCAGGGTGACAGCCGTTTGTAAAGGCCTCCTCAATCACAATGGCATCAATGTTATTGTGGCTGGCGATTTGTTCGGAAATCTGAGCAGGAATACGGCAGGTGCGTTCAATTTGCCCATCATGCGAAACAATGTAGGGCCGGTTAAAGATATTATAGGTCAGCACATTGAATTGATTATTTGTATCGGTGATCTTTTTTTCTTCAGACGATTGTGCATACACTTGGAGGCTGGTAAAAAACAGACACAGAAAAGATGAAATGATGATGCCCGCGCCTGTCATACCGAATCCCCAATCAAGTTGAGGACAGGCTTCTTTGATTCAGTATCCAGCCCAACCAAAGCCCCTGGATTGCGGATCAAGTCCGCAATGACACATATGTCTGTCATGCCGTACTTGATACGGCATCCATGCCAACGCCTGCTAGATTGCGGATCCGTCACCCTCGAATGATTAAATCGGGGCCGCAATGACACATATGTCTGTCATGCCGCACTTGATACGGCATCCATGCCAACGCCTGCTAGATTGCGGATACGTCACCCTCGAATGATTAAATCGGGGGCCGCAATGACACATATGTCTGTCATGCCGTACTTGATACGGCATCCAGAGAATCAACCGCCTTCTTTGATTCAGCATCCAGTTACGCCACAATATCATCATATAAATCCTTCCATGCTGGATTGCTCTGTTCAATTAAACCGAGTTTCCATTTGCGGTGCCAGTTTTTGAGTTTCTTTTCTTTTTCAATCGCTGTAATCATGTCCTCATGCTGCTCATACCAAACCAGTTGATGTACAGCATACTTCTCTGTGAACCCTTTAACCAGGTTGTTTTTATGTTCCCATACACGTTTCACTAAATTACTGGTCACACCAATATATAACGTACCATTTCTCTGGCTGGCTAAAATGTAAACTGCAGCTTTTTTTGACATATGAACCACTCCTCTGGATTGCGGATCAAGCCCGCAATGACGCTGTGCGTGTTGTCATGCAGAGTCTTAGCTTGTCATGCTGTAGTAATTCAGCATTCATAATGCCACATCACAAGTCGTCATGCCGTACTTGATACGGCATCCATGCCAACTCCTGCTAGATTGCGGGTCCGTCACCCTCGAATGATTGTATCGGGGGCCGCAATGACGATGTCCTTAGCCTGTCATGCCGAATCCCCAATCAAGTTGAGGACAGGCTTCTTTGATTCAGTATCCAGAGAATGCCGTAGTTGCGCCATAATCTCTTCCATGTGGTGATAGAATGTCATGACGGAATCATCTTCAATCACATGCAGTTCAGCAACGCCATCATTGAAATGGTGAAGCAGGCTTTTCACCGGGGCAAAAAGCGCCTGCGGATCATGGCGGCTATGCCAGATATGCACAGGTTGTGTGATGCTTGAAAAATCAACCTGCCACGGTTGCAGGTGCACCTGAAAATCTTTGACGATCATCATGCCTTCGGTTTGGGCATAAGCGACCTGCCAGGCGTGCAGTGCTTGCTGCACAAAGCTTTCATGATGCAATAGTTTTTTATCCAGTACACTGTTAAACATGACGACCTGTTGAAAAAGCTTTTGCGGATGATGGGCATATATCGTGGTTACAAATTTGGTAGCTTGTTGCAGTACTCGGACTGCAAACGTGTTTGACAGCACTTTTATGGACAAGTTCCTGCGTTTATTCAGCCTGATATTTTGTTGCATGCAGGTGTGATTCAATGGTGTTTGTTCCGCGAGTAGCTCTGGCGGTGCTTCCATTGAGATGAGCTGCGTGGAGACCACCCGCTCGCCAAAGTATTGGCTGCAGGCTAAGGCATACTCCGCCCCGTATTGGATACCGATCTGGGCAAAGCTTGCAATGCCGAGATGCTCAAGCAGCTCTTCAAGCTCTGGCGGCCAGTCATGCAGGTTGCGCTCTTCGCAGTAGGTAGATGATCCATAGCCTGGTCGATCCGCGATAATGATCTTGATGTGGTGTCGATCAAGCATCTGAATATCATGATGAATCTGCATGCGGGAGCCACAGATCGTATGATGAACGACAACAGGATAACCATCTTTCGGGCCATAGATGCAATAGGATAATGCGCGTCCATTGCTCAGGGTAAACATGGCATCGATCCGGGCGCTGACAGGATATTGTGCTGTGCTGTCCGGCGTAGCCGGTAACGATTCATTCTGAACTTTAAGCGCCAGTGTGGTTTGGTTGCTGCAGCCGGTTTTGGCGTAGATTGATTTCAGATAGCCGCGAGCAGATTCATAGCTGATGCCAATATCGTAAGCCGCCTGTTTCAGTGATATTCCGGAAACAATTTTCAGTGTAAGGCGCGCCTCTTGTTGTGAAAGTGAAAACGAGGCCATGATGATCTCGCGTGTCAGGGTTGCCCTGTTTGTCCTGGTGATAGTCGGCAAGGCATCATGCTGTTGCAGCAAGCAGGCATCGTGAATGGTAAAGGCCAGCATGAGTTGATTGTTGCAGCCGGTTTTTGCAAATATCGATTTCAGATAGCCCCGTGCTGTTTCGTAGCTGATAGCGATTGCATGGGCTGCTTTTTTTAATGGTTCACCCGATGCAAGCTGCAGCGCGAGAAGCGCTTCTTGCCGGGATAAGTTCAGTGATGCCATCACCATCTCCAAAGCACGGCTTGATTCCAGCAGGTTATTTGAAAACAGTATGGTGTATAATTTTGTACCAAGATACTCACTGAGAAAGATGCTGATGGTGACAGATTCATCGTTACCCGCCCGGAAACAGGCTCGGTTCAAACCTGAATCGGCCTGTGTATGCTGGATCAGTGCGTCCAGTTTACCTTGTTGATCGGCGCTACGGCATTGCAGTCGATCCGTTTCCAGATTGAAGATGCTATTTTGATAGAGGAAATGTTCAAACAGTGGGTGTCAAACAGTGGGTTGCGTTCAAGCACTGTGCCAGATACACCCAGTAGCAGGGCAGGCAGTTGGAGAAGTTTCAGGGAGTCACGATGGGCTTGAATTTTTGATGTTGCGGTAAGGGTATCTTCGTTGAGCTGAATGGTTTGCGTGATGCGGTAAAGCACATCTTCAACAAATTGCGTGATGTTATGAGAAGAGGCATTCTCGACAAACATGGAATCGACCACGGTTTCCATCACATCGATCCATTTTTCTGGCGATGTCATCATCTCATCAATGTGATCAACAGCTCGATTCATTTTCCCTCACAAAAAAACCTTGGCATAAACATGTCATGAGCTGGCAAGAGTGCAACGTATTCTTGGATTGCCGCCTTCGCGGGAATGACAGAGGAGTCTATGGGGGACAGCAAGGGCGCGCGACTTTCTACGCCGCAATGACACATATGTCTGTCATGCCGTGTCCAACAGCCTGTCATGCTGAACTCGATTCAGCATCCATGCCCAAACAATCCCCTTGGATTGTGACCAGAGGAAAGGTCTGTGGCGGGAGCCTTATCATAAAGTGGGTAATTAGCATTGTTTACCTGGCAGGGAAGCAAATGGATTGATGATATTTATTCCCTGGATACGTTGGCCATGTTGCAGATCTTCTGTGTAGAGGGTTTCGCATTTGGCTTCCAGGGCTGCTGTGATAATTAGGGAGTCATAGAGGCTATATTTCCACCGTTCCGATATTTCCAGTGCATTTGCGTAGTAGTCCATACAGGGGAAAAATTCACATAGAGGCGTGAGTACCTTGTCCAGATAAGTATCTGCACCCGCTGTGCTTAGCGGAGGAGAAAATTTTCGTGTCGCCACATTTAAAAACTCCTGTACAACCTGATAACTGATAATGCCCTGTCGTGAACTTAAAGCTGTTGACACCAGTTGGTGGGCAATTTTCTGTTTGGCTGGAGCCGTTGTATCGAAGGTATAAACAAGAATGTTCGTATCGAGAAAAAATTTACCGTTCATTCATCTCATCCCGGCTATAACATTGATTGGCGCGGGCATAAGATAGATCCTGCATCAGCGTTTCATAATCTGTGGTCGATTGTTTCTGTCTGACATAGCGGGTAAGCCACTGGCGAAACATGGCATTCAGAGTGGTGTGCTCTTGCTGCGCGCTCTCTCTCGCCTGACGGATCAAACGTTCATCAGCACTTAAAGTCACATTTTTTAACATCACGGCCTCCTTTTTTCTGCAAATAAAAAGTGTACACTTTTTTCGTGTGCTGGCAATAAGAAGAGATGGAATCAGATATGTCCTTCCCCTCGAATGATTGTATCGGGGGCTGCAATGACTATGCCCTCAGCCGTCATGCCGTACTTGATACGGCATCCAGTCCAGCATCCATGCCTTATTGTTTATGCTGATGGATTTTGAGCACCAGTGCCATTTGGCTGTTGCAGTCGGTTTTGGCAAAAATAGTTTTCAGATAGCTGCGGGCTGTTTCATATTGAATGCCGATATTGTGTGCCGCTTGTTTGAGCGATGCCCCGGAAGCAAGCTCCAGCGACAGGCGCGCTTCCTGCTTGGATAGGGCAAAGGATTCTATGAAAGCTTCAATCCGGTCAGCGTTACTTTTCGCATCATCTGTTTTGTTCACTACGCGCCCCTCTTATAAATAAGGTAATTGCTCACTTCGATGGCGAGGGTAAGTCGCAATATGCCGTGCAGTGAACAGCCTTCCGGAAAATATACCTAAAGATGCAAAGGGATTGATGTTATCACAACACCCCCAATTGGGGGGGGGGTGTGAAAATATTGTGCGGCACTAAGGTTGTGAGGCTAAATAAATCACAGATGAGACTGGAATCTGCATTGACGAAGTGCGGGCAGCTCAATATTCATAGCAGGGGAACCCTATGCACACTTTTCACAAAGCAATTTTATTGCTCATCATTCTTTTTTCAGGCGCGAACATCGCTTCGGCAGTTTGTGTCGGTGGCTTTGATACCATCACCGGCGCGCCATGTGGCGGAGGTGGTGGTGGCAACAACGCACCTGTCGGCAGTGTCACCATTACCGGAACCCCCACGCAGGGGCAAACATTAACGGCCAGCGATAATATTACTGATGCCGATGGCATGACAGGCGCCACGATTGTTTAGCAATGGCGTAGTGGAACCGGCGGTACGTTTGCTGATATTGTAGGCGCTACAGGGTCTCTCTATGTGCTGGGAGCCGTTGATGTGGGGCTGGCCATGCAAGCGGTTGCTTCTTATACCGATGATCTGGGAAACTTGGAGTCTGTTGCATCCGCTGCCACCGCAACTGTTACAGCGCCTGATACTCAAGCTCCGGTGGTCACCGCCCCTGCGAACATTGTAGTTGCAGCAGCCGCTCCGACAGGCACAGCCGCAACAAATGCAGC
>CAYZJL010000078.1:0-9328 GCA_964478615.1 uncultured Zetaproteobacteria bacterium | reverse complement strand
TTGGGCGTTATGTGGATGCAACATGGTGTACTGCTGGCGTTTTTTTACTACGTTGTGGTCGGCGTATGCGTTTGTTTCTTTGATTATAGCCTCTTGCGTAACACAATGGTGGGTTTACCATTTCGTTACTCAATCGTTGGGTGGTTGCAACGCGACTTAAGTCGCTATTCAACAACATTCGAGGTTTCACATTGTCTGATACAATGATTTTAGTCATCAACACCGGTAGTTCTTCTATCAAGATGGCATTGATTGATATGCCATCGGAAACACGCTTGGCCGAAGCGATCGCTGAACGACTTGGCGAGCAGCAAGCATCGTTGTGTTTGAAGTTTCAATCTGAAACACAACACATTGACCTTACCGGTGCAGATCACGAAGTAGCGATGCAACAGATGTTGGATGCACTGTTCAGTCGCGTAGATAAAGAGAGCATTGCCGCCTTTGGCCACAGGGTTGTGCATGGCGGTGAGCAGTTCATCGCACCAGCACTGCTTGATGCTGTAGTAATCGCAGAGATTGAATCTATCTCGCATCTGGCACCTCTGCATAACCCAGCCAATCTACAGGGTATCCGCGCCGCCATGAAACAGTTACCAGATATCCCGCATATCGCTGTATTTGACACTGCCTTTCATCATGCGATGCCTGAGCATGCAAGCCTTTATGCTGTGCCCTACCACTGGTACACAGAATACGGTGTACGTCGTTACGGCTTTCATGGTACCAGCCATCATTATGTTGCTCTGCAAGCAGCCAAAGCGCTTGGCCGTCCGTTTGAAGAGTGCAACCTTATCACTGCTCATCTGGGCAATGGCTGTAGCGCTACAGCCATTGCAAAGGGCATCAGTGTAGATACCAGCATGGGTATGACCCCGCTTGAAGGCTTAGTCATGGGCACACGCAGTGGTGATGTTGATCCCGGCTTGCATGATTATCTCGCCAAAGTGAGTGGCTACTCATTAGAAGTCATCACCAACACGCTTAACCAAAAATCAGGCCTGCTTGGCATATCCGGCCAGAGCAATGATATGCGCACCCTGCTCGGTGCAGCTGCCAACAACGATGAACGGGCCAGTCTGGCGATTGATATATTTTGCTACCGTCTGGCCAAATCAATGGCCGGACTAAGCGTTGCACTAGAATCCATTGATGCCATTGTCTTCACCGGTGGCATTGGTGAGCACTCCAGCCTCATTCGCGCTAAAACAGCAGCACAACTGTCTCTATTGGGTGTTAGCATCGATGCTGAAAAAAACAGCGCGCATGGCAAACATTCACATGGTTTTATCCATGCAGATCAAGACTCCATTGCTGTGTTGGTGATTGCAACCAATGAAGAAAAAATGATTGCCCGTTATGTAGACCATGTTTTAAAAAGAGAGGAGCAGCAATCATGAGTCACGCCTTTTTCCTGGCTTCAACCGGAGCCGGCGCAGGTTTAACAACCGTCAGTCTTGGGCTCGTGCGTGCATTGGATCGACTTGGCATTCGCACCAGTTTTTATAAACCCTTTGCGCAATTGCATGATGGCGACCATGGGCCTGAACGTTCAACTTATTTGATTGAACACATGACCGGTATTAAACCACCACAACCCATCAGTCTGAGGCGCGCAGAATCCCTGCTTGGCTCCGGTAAACTGGGATTGCTGATGGAAGAAGTGGTTGCGCTCTATCAACAGAGTGCACGCCATGCCGATGTAGTGATTATTGAAGGACTAGTAGCTGATAGTCATGCCGGTTATGCCACACGGCTTAATGTTGCAATCAGCAAAGCTCTCGATGCGGAAGTCATTCTGGTGGCTAAACCTGAACCCGACCTGGAAGAGTATATTGATATTTCTGCCAACGCATTTTCCGGTAATAACGGTACAGCATTGATCGGCACCATCCTCAATAAAGTGGGCATGCCCAATGATGAACAACCCACACTACTGGTAGCCGATGCGCTTCAGTCCGATGCTTCGCAGTCTCTTGCAGCACAATCTCTTTCAGCACAACCGCTTGCACTACAATCGAACGCAGATGATCGCAATCAGCAAACAGAACATCCCATGTGCCATATGCTGAGCAAAAAACCATTTCATTTTATCGGTGCTATTGCGTGGCAACATTCACTCACCGCCCTACGCATGTGTGATGTCGCCGCCTATCTCGATGCGGAGGTGTTGAACGAAGGTTATTTGCAGGAGCGGCGTGTAGAGCGCATGGAGCTCTGTGCGCGCACACTGGTCAACACGCTCAGTGTTTATCAACCGCACACCCTGTTAATTTTCCCGGGAGATCGTGATGATGTTTTTGTAGCAGCCTGTATGTCCGCTATGAACGGCGTTCGACTTGCTGGTATCCTGCTGACGGGTGGGCTGAAACCTAACCCACGTATCTTGACTCTATGTACTCAGGCACTACAGACCGGCATCCCACTATTGCTGGTCGATGGAACCTCCTTTCAAACAGCAGCAAAATTGATCAACATGCCTCCTGAAATAGCGGCAGATGACTTTGATCTGGTTAACCAGGCCATGGATCATGTCGCCGACCATCTTGATGCAGGCTGGCTAAAAACACGCTGTGCGATCGAACGCAAACCACGTCTCTCCCCTGCTGCATTTCGTTATCAGCTTATCCAGCTGGCCAGCCAGACCAAACGGCGCATTGTACTGCCTGAAGGAGAGGAACCACGCACCATCATGGCGGCCTATCAATGTCAGCAACGCGGCATTGCGCAATGTATCCTGCTCGGTGATCCTGAACGTATTCATCAGACCGCAGCCTCACAAGGTATCGCATTACAAGGTGTCACTATTATTAACCAGGCGGATGTCATTGAAGAGTATATCGAGCCGATGGTCGCTTTGCGTCAACATAAAGGCATGACCCGAGCTATCGCTAAAGATCAACTGCATAGCCGTATAGCGCTGGGCACCATGATGTTGGCCATGGATGATGTGGATGGACTTGTCGCAGGTGCGCTGCATTCAACCGCCAACACGGTACGACCAGCCTTCCAGCTCATTGGCACCAGTGAAGCAGCTGAACTGGTCTCATCGATCTTTTTCATGTGTCTGCCCGATCAGGTTGTGGTGTATGGCGATTGCGCTATTAACCCTGATCCCAATGCAGAACAACTGGCCGATATTGCCATTCAAAGTGCTGACTCAGCCTCACGTTTTGGTTTGGAGCCGAGAGTCGCCATGATCAGTTACAGTACAGGTGAATCCGGCACTGGCATTGATGTCGATAAAGTACGGCAGGCCACCAACATTGTGCGCCAGCGCAGACCTGATCTGCTGGTTGATGGTCCACTGCAATATGATGCTGCTGCCATTACCTCGGTAGGCAAAAGCAAAGCACCCGATAGCTTGGTGGCGGGTAAAGCCAATGTATTTGTATTCCCCGATCTGAATACCGGCAACACCACCTACAAAGCGGTTCAGCGTAGTGCCAATGTGGTCAGTATCGGCCCAATGTTGCAGGGATTGCGTAAGCCGGTGAACGATCTTTCGCGTGGTGCAACGGTTGAAGATATTGTATATACCATCGCACTGACGGCGATTCAGGCTGGCTGATGTTTGTAGCAATAAAATAGAGTTAATACAGGGCAACTGCATTCAGTGTGACATTTAATTTAGCCTGCTTAAAAGCCCGTCATTTCCGAAGGTTTTATCGGAAATCCATAGTTTGTAAGTGGATCCCCGATACAAGCATTCGGGGATGACGAACTTGAATTGATGAAAACATTGTAAAATAGAGGGGATATTAATGTGAGAGCCCTGAATTGAATGATTTATACATGGTCATTCATGTTTTGTTGAGCTGTTTTTCCCTCTGAATTTAAACCACAAGGCTTTTACGCGTGCTTTCATGGCATGATAAAATGGTTTACCCAGTAACAATAGGCTGACAATAAAACAGACTTCCGCAGCCACCAGAACCGTTGTCGTGACAACGGCTATGGTTTCAACATCAGCATCAAGAACAAAGGGCACAACAAGCACCAGAGCCCACAGCGCCCATGAGAGCCAGAACAGAAAGAGGCCAAACAGACGTTTCATCTTCTGCATGTATGGCCCTTATTCATTCAACTGCCTACTTCGTGACCTGAATGGAAGATCACCGTATTGGTCGGACAGTCCAGCCCCTCCAACGGCAGTTGCGCCTCATAGGCTGCAACCTTATCTCTTCTGGCATTGGTTTCAGGATGTTTGGCAATCAGAAATGAGCAGATATCACAATACTCCTCAATAGAAATCTCATAGGTACCGATACGGCGAGCCAAGGCGATAATCTCTTCTTTATCCGCACCAATCAACGGCGGTAGCTGCGGCAGATCGGAAGCATCATAAATCGCATGAATATTGGCCAACGTCTGACTAGCCACCTGCCCTAACGAATCACCAGTCACCAGAGCCTGACATCGCTCTTCACGCGCAATAATGGCTGCTGAGCGAATCATCTGACGTTTATAAATGATCATACGATATTCAGCCGGCACCAGTGCAATAGCGTGACGCTGGAACTCTTCCAGATCGATCATGTAGAGTTTTACTCTGCCCTGATAACGTGACAGCTGAGCCGCCAGATCTTTAATCTTAGCAAAATCACGGTTGATGGTGCTATTATAGAGATGCACCAGCACCACTTCCATACCACGTTTCATCATTGTATAGGCTGCTACAGGAGAATCGATACCACCGGAGAACAGCACTACACCTTTACCCGATGTGCCGACTGGCAGACCACCAATACCCTGGATTTTACGGGTATAGATATAGACAGACTTGGCACCGACTTCGACGCGTACATCGATCTCTGGATTATCAAGATTTACAGCCAGTTCAAGCTTGGTTTTAAGATAACCACCCACTTCAAAATTCAACTCAGGTGATGTAATCGGAAAACCTTTATTGCTACGTCTACTACTCACACGAAACGGTCTGCCCGCCACGTTTTCTCCAAAATCTTCCAACACGGCAGCTTTGGCAGCGGCCTGTATCGCTTCCAGTTCAGGTTCACACTCATGCACCACTGAAAAGTTACGAATACCAGGTAATAGCGCCAACAGATCCAGCAACGCATCCGTAATTTCTTCAACATCAGCAGTCATGCGACCATGTTCGCGGTAAAAACCATTCGGTTTCAGAACATGCTTGATTACCCGCTTAATATTCTGCGCCATTTTGCGCTCAAATGTGGAACGGTTTTTGCCTTTCAAAGAAAGCTCACCGAAATGAAATAATATCTTAGCCATGTCGCGCAACCTAATTGCTTGAATCAGAAGTTACAGTCATTTCATGGATTCCTTTCAAAGAAAAATATTTAGCCACAGATGCACACAGATAAACGTAGATGAAAACAACCATCCTATATATGCTCTATCTGTGTTAATCTGCGTTCATCTGTGGCTAACTATACTTATGAATCTAATGCCTCTTGTTTGGTTTCGATCTCTTCCCAGCGGTTATAGGATGATTCAAGTTTGGATTCTATTTCACTTATACGCACCTGATCGACCTTAAAAGCTTCGGGATTGGATGTGAAATAATCAGCTTCGCAGAAACGGGCTTCAATCTCAGCCTTTTCTGCTTCCATCGCTTCGATTTCAAGCGGCAAGGAATCCAGTTCAGACTGCTCTTTATAACTCAGTTTATGTTGTTTCTTCACTGGTTTGGGGGCTGCTGCCACTACCTTTTGAGGTTTCTCTGCCTGCCGCTCTGATTCCTGCTCTTCCAAACGGCGGGTTTTCCAGGCCAGATAATCGGAATAGCCACCTTCAATCGGGGTGATGGCACCATCGCCTTCAAAAGCCAATACGCGTGATGCGACTCTATCCATAAAGGCACGGTCATGACTGACAACAATCACGGTACCATCATACTTGGCCAAGGCCTGTTCCAATACGGTCAATGTACCGATATCCAGATCATTGGTCGGTTCATCCAGCACCAACAGGTTGGCAGGTTCCAGTAATAACTTCGCCAGCATCAAACGGCCACGCTCACCACCGGAAAGCGCTTTCACCGGTGTATTCAGACGCTCTTTATCAAACAGGAAGTCCTGCATATAGGAGACAATATGGCGCGCTTCACGCCCCCCGATATGCACAAAATTGCCACCCTGTGGCAGCAACACCTCTTTCAGTTTTAATTTTTCATCCAGTTCCCGCATCTGGGTTAAAAAGGCCGGAGCCAGACGCACACCATGGCGTACCCTGCCCGCATCGGCTTGCATCTCACCGAGCATCATCTTCAATAGCGTGGTTTTACCGATACCATTGGCACCAACAAAACCGACACGATCACCGGACATGATTTTATGGCTGAACGATTTACAGATCACCGTATCACCAAAGCTGTGTGAGAGTTCAACCGTTTCGATCAGCATTTTACCAACTTTGACACCTGATGAGACACGCAGTTCCACATCATTACTGCGCAAGCGCCTTCCTGCACGCTGTTTACGCAGCTCTTCCAGCCCTCGGACACGGCCTTCATTACGGGTGCGACGAGCCGGTATGCCCTGCCTGATCCAGCGCTCTTCACCAGCCAACATCTGATCAAACTTGCGATGCTGTGACTCTTCCACCGCCAGCATCTCGGCCTTTTTCTCCAGGTATTCAGCATAGGAATATGGAAAGTGGGTCAAATGACCACGATCAAGCTCAATAATCTCTTCAGCTACAGCATCGAGGAAATATCTGTCATGCGTAATAAATATGACCGAACCTGGGAATGCCGCGACAAAATCTTCCAACCATTCAATCGATTCAATATCGAGATGGTTGGTTGGCTCATCCAATAACAGTACATCGGGCTCAGCTACCACCGCACGAGCAACAGATACCCGCCGTAACCAGCCACCGGAGAGCTCACCGACATCGCGATCCGGATCCAGATGCAGTTTGGAAATAGCGGTTTCTATGCGGCTATGGAACTGCCATGCCCCGGTACGTTCCAGTTCTGCCTGTAGTTCATCAATCTTTTTCAGCGCCCTGTCAGAACTATCCGCCTCCAGAGCATGCAGAGCAGTGTGGTAATCTTCCAGTGTTTGCGCCACGCTGCCCAAACCTTCTGCTACGACATGAAATACCGACTGACCTGCATCAAAATGTGGCGCTTGTGGTAGATAGGCAACCATAACCCCGCTGCGCAGCGTCACCTGACCTGCATCACACTCTACAATGCCTGCCATAATCTTCAGCAGGGTGGATTTACCCTCACCATTGCGGCCAATCAGACCGATGCGCACACCTCGTCCCACACTCAGACAGACACCGTCGAGCAACACCTGCGGTCCAAAGGCTTTATCAATATGGTTTAAGGTCATCACTGGCATGCGCGAAGCATAACCGTTAAAAAGAAAAACGCCCTGCTTGATGCAGAGCGCTTTATTTTGAACCTATGACTATGTTCTATTTATCGCAGCGGTGACCACCAGGATCACCTCTTCCGCCTCTCTCTTTTCCTCCTTTGCGGAACTTTGATTGCATCTCACTGGCGATTTTACGCTGTTCAGGGCTTAGGATCGCATAAACTTGGCTTCGAGATCGAGCCCCAAATCCTCTTTTGCATAGATGGGACGAGCGATTTGGATCAGGTTTTGGGCAAAGTCGGTGTAAATCACACTTCAAGCCTAAAACACAAAGCCTCCACCATGGGTGAAGGCTTTGTATTATAATACCTACGCTCAACTAAACGCTTATCGATGATGAAAAGTCATTAGCGACTCATCATATCTTCTTCCGGGTTCGCACTGATGTTGTGAATCGCCAGGTCGGCACCCATATATTCATCCTCTTCAGACAGACGCAAGCCAATCGTTTTTTGAATTGCTCCGAAAATGACAAAGCCTGCCACCACTGCAATGCCTACACCGGTCAACGTTCCAACCAACTGAGCCATAAACGTAACACCACCAGCACCACCCATCGCAGTTGTGCCGAAAATACCGGCGGCAATACCACCCCAGGCACCACACACACCGTGCAATGGAATCACACCGAGCACATCATCGATTTTCAATTTATTCTGGATATATTCAAAACCGACTACAAACAGAGCACCTGCAATCAGACCAATGGCTAGCGCACCAATCGGATGCACCAGATCAGAACCAGCACAGATCGCCACTAGTCCTGCCAGCGCACCATTATGTACAAAGCCCGGATCGTTTTTACCAACCACAAGTGCTGCCAACAAACCGCCCACCATGGCAAGCAGAGAATTCATTGCCACAAGGCCGGACGCACCTTCTGCATTGCCCGCGCTCATCACGTTAAAGCCGAACCAGCCCACACAGAGAATCCATGAACCCAGAGCCAGGAAAGGAATATTGGATGGCAGTATCGCATTTACCGTACCATTTTTATTATAGCGCCCTTTACGTGCACCAATCATGACCACTGCACCAACAGCTAGGAAGCCGCCCATAGCATGTACCACGACAGAGCCTGCAAAATCATGGAATTCAGCCCCAAAACTGGCTGCCAGCCAGGCCTGATAACCATAGTTTCCGGCCCAAATCAGCCCTTCATAAAATGGATATACCGTTGCTACAATAATCAACGTTGCCAAGGCATTGGGCCAGAAGCGCACACGTTCGGTAATACCACCGGAAATAATGGCTGCAATGGCAGCTGCAAAGGTGAGCAGAAAGAAGAAGTGCACCATCTCATAACCGTTCTTGGTATCACCAATAATATTCAGTTCCGATACCGGAGCAAAAAAGTTAATACCGTACGCTACGGCAAAACCGATAAAGAAATAGGAGATGGTTGAAAAACCGAAATCAGTAATCACACGTACCAGTGAATTGACCTGATTCTTTTTACGTACCGTCCCTACTTCCAAAAATGCAAAACCAGCGTGCATCGCCAATACCATGGCAGCACCCATAGTCAGAAAAAAAACATCAAAACCTGCTGTATTCATGAAACCTATCCCCTTTATTTATTTTTTACTTTTAACTCATAGCTGTAACAGTTCTATGACAGTGCTTCTTCATCCTCTTCGCCGGTGCGAATACGGATGACACGCTCAACCGGAGATACAAATATTTTGCCATCACCGATTTTCCCTGAACATGCCGCGTTGCGAATCGCCTCTATCGCTTCATCAACCTGAGACTCCGAAACAACTACCGATATTTCTGTTTTTGGTACAAAATCCACATTATACTCTGCCCCACGATAGAGTTCAGTGTGACCTTTCTGACGACCATGCCCACGCACTTCCGTCACAGTCATGCCGGTAATACCGACCTCAATCAGTGCATCTTTCACATCATCCAATTTGAATGGTTTGATGATAGCCCGAATCATTTTCATA
>CAYZJL010000077.1:0-9456 GCA_964478615.1 uncultured Zetaproteobacteria bacterium | reverse complement strand
TTCGTAGTCTATCCAACCCCTTAACAGGACTATTACTATTCTTGGAGTTTGTGCCGACTCATGCTTGAATTTGAAAAGATTAAACGTTTGCCGCCCTATGTGTTTGCGGCAGTAAACCAGCTGAAGATGGAGCTTCGCCATAATGGCGAAGATATTATTGATTTGGGCATGGGTAATCCTGATCAACCTACACCACAGCATATTGTCGATAAATTATGTGAAGCTGCGCAAGATGGGCGTAATCATCGGTATTCTGTGTCCCGAGGCATTCCTGGCCTGCGCCGTGCTATTTGTGGCTGGTACAAACGCAAATTTAATGTTGATCTGGATCCGGAAACCGAAGCGATTGCCACCATTGGCTCCAAAGAGGGTTTAGCGCATCTGGCTGTGGCTATCACCTCACCGGGTGATTTGATTTTAACCCCTAACCCTGCTTATCCGATCCATCCCTATGGTTTTATTATTGCAGGTGCTGATATTCGCCATGTGCCAATGGGGTCGGACCGTGATTACTTTGCAGACATTGAAAAGGCCGTGAAAGATTCTTGGCCTAGGCCAAAAATATTGGTGGTTAACTTTCCATCCAACCCGACTGCTCAGGTGGTTGACCTCGATTTTTATGTGAAGTTGGTTGATTTTGCGCGTGAGAACAAACTGATTGTGATTTCAGATATCGCTTATGCAGAAATTACGTTTGATGGTTATCAGTGCCCTTCAATCATGCAGGTTCCGGGCGCTAAAGATGTGGCGGTTGAATTCTACTCACTCTCCAAGAGCTACAATATGCCTGGCTGGCGTATGGGCTTTATGGTGGGTAACAGAGAAATTGTTGCAGCTCTTGCCAAGATTAAGTCGTATCTGGATTATGGTACATTCCAACCCTTGCAGATTGCTTCTTGTGCAGCGTTAAACGGCCCACAGGATTGTGTGGAAGAGATTCGATTGATGTATCAATCCCGTCGTGATGTGATGATAGATGGCATGCATAAAATGGGTTGGATGGCTGAGAAGCCTAAAGCCTCCATGTTTATCTGGGCTGAAATTCCTGATGAATTTAAATCGATGGGATCGTTGGAATTTTCCAAACGTATGATGAAAGAGGGCGGTGTTTCGGTCTCGCCGGGTATTGGCTTTGGTGATTATGGTGATGATTATGTGCGTATCGCCTTGATTGAAAATGAACAGCGCTCACGTCAAGCGTTGCGCGGTATGTATAAGTTTCTACACGCAGGGGCGTGATTGATACGGCTTCGGGCTCCTGCCCTTAGCCTTTAACGCAATTCGAAAAACGTGGTTTTCGAATTGTTTACACAATTCGGCAGGATAGCCGAATTGGACGCACCAAGTGCGGGCTTGGCTTGAAGGCTAGGAAAGCCTGAATCAAAAGCCACCCATGCATGGGTGGTATGGTGTGTTGATAAATTGGTTTGAGTAGCTGAGCAGTGTGGTGATTTGTTTTCCTTACGCTTGACTCCTTACGCCTCACCAAACGGAGTTTGTAATGACTGAAGTAAGAGTTGGATTGCTGGGCCTAGGTACGATTGGGACAGGTGTGGCCAGAATATTGATTGAACAACGGGAATTAATCTCACGTCGTCTGGGCAAGTCGGTGCGTTTGGTTGCTGTAGCTGATCGTGACATTTCATATGATCGTGGCCTTGATCTGACTGGTGTGCGCCTCTGTGATGATGCCAATACTGTAGTGACAGCCGATGATGTTGATCTGGTGGTTGAGTTAATTGGTGGATATGAGCCTGCCCGCACATTTGTGGCAACAGCGCTTGAACATGGAAAGCATGTAGTCACAGCCAACAAAGCACTGGTCGCCAAACATGGTGAAGCGTTGTTTCCTCTGGCTGCAAGTCATGGCGTCGCGGTTGGTTTTGAAGCGGCTGTTGGGGGTGGTATTCCCTGTTTAAAAGCATTGCGTGAAGGTTGTGCTGCCAATGCGATTGAATCGGTTTATGGTATTTTAAATGGTACCTGTAACTTCATCTTAACCAAGATGGAGAATGAAGGCGCAGATTATGCTGATGTGTTGAAAGAAGCACAGGAGCTGGGTTACGCCGAAGCGGACCCAACTTTTGATGTTGAAGGCATCGATACAGCACACAAACTATCGATTTTGGCAGCTATGGCCTATGGCTCGAAAATAAAATTCGATGAAGTCTTTACTGAAGGTATTAGCAAGATTACAGCGGCGGATATCGAATCAACAGCAGAATTGGGTTATAGGATAAAATTACTTGGTATTGCCAAACCGCATGGTGATAACGGTGTGGTGGAACGTGTTGAAATGCGTGTGCATCCGACTCTGGTACCGGTTGAATCGCAGATTGCACAGGTATCCGATTCCTATAATGCGGTGCAGGTATCCGGTGATTTTGTTGAGCACACACTGTATGTCGGTCGCGGAGCAGGGGAGCGTCCAACGGCATCAGCTGTTGTCGCCGATATTATGGATATTGCACGTGTGGCTCCCAATGGTGTTGAATATTTGGCGGCTCCCATGGGTTATGTCGAGTCGGATCGTCGTGCACTGCCAACATTGCCGGTTGCCGATATTCAATGTGAATATTATTTGCGTCTGATGGTGCAGGATGAGCCGGGCGTGATTGCATCGGTCACATCCATTCTGGCTGATCACCGTATTAGTTTGGAAGCGATGAGTCAGAAAGAGCGTCATGCAAGTCATGCAGTACCTGTTGTGATGCTGACCCATGAAACAACCGAAGGGAATTTGCAGGCTGCGATCAGCCGTATTACCAGTTTGAAAGCTGTTGAAGAAGATGTGTTGATTCTACGTAAAGAATCAGCCGTACTTTAAGGAATTATTATGCCCAGATACGAAGGAATTATTAACCGTTACCGTGCATTTCTACCGATAGGTAAGGATGATGCGGTCATTACTTTATACGAAGGCAATACGCCTTTGCATGAGTCGCATAACCTGCGCAATGCTATTAACCCTGAACTGAATATCTTCCTCAAGTTCGAAGGCTTGAATCCGACCGGTTCATTCAAGGATCGCGGTATGACCATGGCTGTGACACAGGCTTATAATGCAGGTTCACGCAAAATCATTTGTGCATCTACTGGTAATACCTCCGCATCTGCAGCGGCTTATGCGGCCAATTGTGGCATGGAAGCGTTTGTACTGATTCCGGATGGCAAAATTGCACTGGGTAAAATGAGCCAGGGCATGCGTTATGGTGCCAAGGTGATTCAGATTCGTGGTAATTTTGATGATGCGCTGGATCTGGTGCGTGAGATTAGTGCCGATGGATCCATCTCTCTGGTCAATTCGGTTAACCCATATCGTATTCAGGGTCAGAAAACTGGCGCCTTTGAGATTATCGATGAACTCGGTTTTGCGCCGGATTATCATGCTTTGCCGGTGGGTAATGCGGGCAATATCACCGCTTACTGGATGGGCTATAAAGAGTATCATGAAAAACGTATCTCGAAGAGCTTGCCGAAGATGCTTGGTTTCCAGGCTGCAGGTGCTGCACCGATTGTAAATGGCGCACCGGTAGAAAACCCTGAAACGATTGCGACAGCGATTCGTATTGGTAAACCTGCATCGTGGAAACAGGCAGAAGCAGCACGTGATGAGTCCGGTGGTGTGATTAATGCGGTGACTGATGACGAGATTCTACAGGCTTATGACATGCTGGCTTCTTTGGAAGGGGTGTTCTGTGAACCTGCATCGGCCGCTTCTGTTGCGGGTATCATCACGTTGAACAAAGCCGGTTACTTCAAACCGGGCCAGAGCATTGTTTGTACCTTGACCGGTAACGGCCTGAAAGATCCTGATACCGCCATGCAGGGTATTCCGACACCGGTTACCATTGATGCTACCGAGGATGCTGTACGCAAAGCGCTTGATTAAGTGATGAAGAATTTTATCAGGGCTGCGCTGAGCAGGCTTGGAATGTGTTGGTTTGTTTTTGCTGTGACAGCGCTGATTATCCTGTTGGCTTGTGTTATCGAATGTGTGAGTTACTGGAGTCTGGGCGTGTCGATCCGTCCAGAAGGCTGGTTGATGTTGATTGTGATGCCACTGATCTTTGCACCGCCTCTGTTGTATATCATGCTCAATCAATTTCGAGCGCTTGATGCTGAGCATGAACGTCTGCTTGTGACGCAACAGGAGCTGCAGTCGACCCTGGACGAGGTTAAAGAACTGCGTGGCATATTGCCGATGTGTGCAGGTTGTAAAAAAGTGCGTGATGCAGACGAAAAGTGGATGCATGTTGATGTTTATTTGAGAGATCATACCTATGCTGATATCAGCCATGGATTATGTCTTGATTGTGCTAGTTTGTATGGCTGATTTTAGCATCACGTTATGTATTTGATTGTCAGTGATGGTTTGGTCTCGGCTGGAGACCAGCCGCAATTAAATCCTGCTATTGTAGCGTGGCATGAACAGCTCTCGGGCTATCGGCAGAGTTGGTTTAATTGCGCCGATAAAGTCCCTTTGGGTTGGTATGCAGCTTTGGCTGGAGCATCGCCTGCGGCATTGCTGGCGGATCAAATCGCCTTACCCGAACATACCCAACAGTGCTGGGTTGCATCCCCTTATCATGCGGCTGTGACGCGTGATTCAGTGCGTGTGTTTCCCGAAGGCCTGTTATCGTGGGCGGTCGATGATGCCACTTATCTGTGTGATATACTCAATCCTCTGTTGGGTGAAGAGGGCATGCTTTTACACCGTATTGGTGCGGCCTTGCTGTTGAGTTGTCAGCAACCGTTGCAGGCATCGCCGCAGGGCTTTGGTGAAATATCCGGTCACCTGTTGCCCAATCAACATCATCAAGGCGAAGATGGTGGGCGTTTGAATTGCTTGTTGTCCGAAATTCAAATGACACTGTTTCAACATCCCTCTACGGCTCGCCAACAGCGCGGTGAGATGGATGTGAACGGCCTTTGGCTATGGTCTCCTACGGCTTATCCGTTGCAATCTTCAGTTGATATGGCGGCGCTACAGCTTGCGGTTGCAACGCGTAACCCTGTGCTGCAATCAATCGTTGAGGCCAGGGATGCTGCTCTGATGATCACTGAGGCAGAACGTATGCATGAACTGGTGAAGCAGGGAGAGGCATTACCAAAACGCATTGTGCTGGCAGGCGAAGGGTATGCGGTTCTGCTGACGAAATCGTGGTTGCCGAAGCTTGGCAAGACGTTGTGGAGACCGAAGTCTGTGAAAACAGAGTCGAATTTATTGTCGGCACTTGGCTAAAAGCGATGCTAGCTGAACAGAAAACTGTGAAAGGTCGGACTCTGGTCTGGCGCAATGGAGCGTTGATCGCCGATGATCCGGCGATGGCTTGGCATGGCTTGCTGGGTGCCAGAGGAGTAGAGGAGTCCGATCCGTTTTTTGCGCCCCGGCTGGCTGATCTGCCCGATCCGTTTGCTATGATGGATATGCAGAAGGCGGCATCGCGTGTAATAGCCGCGATTTTGGATGGCGAAAAGATACATATCTTTGGTGACTTTGATGCCGATGGTGTGAATGGCACGGCTGTATTGTTTGAAGCATTGCGAGCAGCAGGGGCCGATGTCTCATTCTCTATTCCACACAGGGCTGATGAAGGCCACGGTATTGGTGTCGGACCTGTCTGTAGCGCTGTAAAGGGTGGTGCAAAGTTGGGGCTTAGTGTGGATACCGGAACCACCTGTTTTGATGCTTGCGATGAAGCTCAAAAGCTAGGTTTTGATCTGATTGTCAGTGATCATCATTTGCCGGATCACTCTCTACCCAATGCTTTTGCGCTGCTAAATCCGGCGCGTGCAGATTGTGGTTTTGCCGACAGAAAGTTGTGCGGTACCGGGGTTGCTTTTTTCTTGCTGATGGCAGTGTGGAAAAAGCTGACTGCAATGAATATGCGTCCATCATTTGATCTTCGACTATTGCTTGACCGCGTTGCTATGGCGACGATTGCCGATGTGATGGATCTGGTCGGTGTGAACCGGATATTGGTCTATCACGGTCTGCAACGGCTGAACAGACAGCCTTCACTCGGTATGAAGGCTTTAATGAAAGTTGCCAAAGTAAGAAAAGCTGTCACATCGGAAACTATCGGCTTTTACCTGGCTCCGCGCATCAATGCAGCCGGTCGTCTACAACATGGAGAAGCTGCCATGCGTCTGTTATCTACCCATGACGATGATGAAGCAGCCATGTTGGCTGAAGAGCTTGATGCAACCAACAAAGAGCGCCGTAAAGTAGAGTTGGACGTATTTAAACAGGTTGAATTGATTCTGGGTGATAGCGATGTTTTGGCGGTGTATGATCAGCGCTGGCATGCCGGTGTTGTTGGTCTGGTGGCAGGTCGTTTGGCACGCAAGCATGGCAGACCAGCTGCGGTTGGTTTTGTCACGCCAGATGGTGTGGTGCGTGTATCGTTACGTGGTATGCCTGGGTTTCATATTGGTCAGCTGTTGAATGAGTGCAGCGATTATCTGGATGGTTTTGGTGGTCATGCCGGAGCTGGTGGTGGCAGCATTAAATCAGGCTGTTGGGATGCGTTTAGACAAGCTTTTGCTGCATCCATTGAAAAACAGTCAGAGCATGCAGTAGATCATTTAACATTAGAGATAGATGGTGTGCTGGGGCTTGGCTGTATGCATATTGGTCTGGCAGAACGTTTGGCACGTTTTGAACCGATCGGGCGTGGCAACAGCGCCTGTGTCTGGCTGCTAAAAGAGCTGCATATTGCTGATCGCCGTGATCTGAAGGGTGGGGTGGTGCGCCTCAAACTCACTGATGGTCATCGCTGGATAGATGGGATTGTGTTTGGTGCATCTGCGATCTCTGATGATATTCAACCGGGTTTAACGGTTTCGGTTATAGGTCAGTTACAACAAGATCATTACCGTGGTGGGGGTGCTGTACAGTTTGTTGTCGAGGATGTTATCTCTTCTGGTGTAGAGTAAGGCTGACCGATCACAAGGCGTTTCCATGCGTTCATTATGCAAAGAAAGGAGAGTTGGCTTTGCACATGCACTCTGATGTTAACCTCAATGTTTGAGCATCGACTTCATGCTCTTCAACTGTTCAGCAATGGTGTCAGCAGGAACTGGTGGGCTGGAGAGGAAACCCAGCATGCCATCGGAGTCATGCTGGCGTAAAAACTGCAGTTGATCATCAGTTTCGACACCTTCAGCAACCACCTGATGATTCAGGATATGCCCCATTGCAATGATGGCATTGGCGATTTGGCCACTATCACCACCTTGTCCAATTTGATGAACCAGTGATCGGTTCATCTTCAATTCGTGTACAGGCATGGATTTTAGAGATTGTAGTGAGAAGAAGCCCGCCCCAAAATTATCAATGGTGATTTTTACGCCCAATGCATCGAGTTTATTCAACGACATTAAGACTTCAGAAGCATGCTGCATCAAATCACTTTCACTGATTTCAAGTTGTAGCATGTCGGCATCAAGATTGTTCTCACTTAAGACTTGTGCGACCAGCGTGCTGAAATCAGCATGTTTTAGTTGCTCGGCAGTAACATTGACTGAAACAGGTACGATGGGAAGCCCCATCTCTCTCCATTGTCTGTTTTGGGCGCAGGCGTGTTGCAATACCCATTTACCTATCGGTACAATAAGGCCTGTTTTGTTTGCCAGTGGCAGGAATTGATCTGGCAGTATGATGCCAGACTCGGCGTTGTTCCAGCGCAGCAGTGCATGGGTGCCGGTGATCAAACCGTTTTTCAGGTCGACTTTGGGCTGGTAATAAATGATTAACTCACTGTTTGAAATAGCCTGCCGCAATGCTTTTTCCAATTTTAATTCTTGATTGATTTCGTTGGATATTTCCAAGTCAGAATCACGGTAGATGCAGTATCGATTGCGGCCAAGTTCTTTGGCTTGATACATGGCATCATCAGCCAGTCTCATGATGGCTTCCACATTGCGATACTCATGAGTATTCAGGTTGATGCCAACACTGACACCGAGCACATACTGGGTGTTTTTAAGTATCATAGGCTGCTGAATAAGATCAATGACCTTTTCTGCTACCATGCAGGCAGCCTCTTCCGATTCAATATCGCCAAGAATAATACTGAATTCATCACCACCCAGCCTGGCTACAGTATCGGTCTCACGTATGCAGTGTTGCAGCCTTCGCGCGACTTCTATGAGTGCCTTATCCCCCCATGCATGACCAAGCTCATCATTGATGGGTTTAAAATAGTCCAGATCCATAAACAGTACAGCCATTTTGGTTTGATTTCGGTGTGATTGGGCGATGGCCTGTTTCAAGCGGTCATAATAGAGGCTGCGATTTGGTAGTCCTGTGAGTAGATCTGTATAGGCCATCTGCCGGATCTTTTCTTCGCTATGTTTATGCTGGGTGATGTCAGATAGGAAGCCCAGAAACTCCAGTTGTCCATTTGAGTTTTTTTCTACCCTGATCTCATCACCAACCCAGAAATAGTGGCCATCTTTATGCTGGAAACGGTATTCAAATCGATTACTACCATGCTTCAGGCCACGTTGAAGCTCTGTTTTGACATGTTCTGCATCATCCGGGTGCACACACTCAAGGCGGAAACCTGGAGAATTGGTAAAGGCTCCGGCCTCATGGCCACATAGACGCGCTATATTATTGCTGATAAATGTTGTGGCGTAATGTTCAGACACATCTGATGCATAAATAACTGCTGAGGTTGATGTTAGCAGGAAGTTCAAGCGTTCATTGGCCATGCGAATTTGCTGTTCATTTTCCTGCAGACGTTGGTGCATGACCTGAAAATCCTGCAGGCGCGCGTTCTCTTGTTTTACAGCATGATAATCCAGCCAGTGTTGAATGCTATGTACCAGTTCATGCGGGTTGATTGGTTTTTCAAGGTATTCTACTGCACCCTGGCGCAGTGCTTCGATAGTACTTTTTTTGTCGGCGTGACCGGACATCATAATTGCAGGGCACGTCGGTTGCTGTTTACGCAGGTAAGTAAGGACATCCAGACCAGATTCCCCTTTAAGTTTAACGTCGAGCAGGGCGAGACTGATGGATGAATCTATCTGCTCGATAGCCTGATCATAGGTTTCAGCCTTACATACAATAAACCCTGCATTCTCAAGGTACTCAGCATACAGGTCTCTGAGCTGTTTGTAGTCATCAACAATGAGGATTTTAGATGGATGCACGTTTCTCTCCCCCGTTTCAGAATGTGTAACTCCCCCTGATGCTCTGTTCATGTTCTCTTTTATCAACTACTTAGTGAAAAAAGAAAAAGTTACATCTGAGCATAGCATAAAGCAGGAAATTCTTCAAATATCAGAAACGTCTCCTTGCTGCTGCACGAAGCAGAGCGATGCTATAAAATATTCTTGGGTTGAGGTGAAAAAATATATATCCACAAAAAAGGGCTGCGAATGCACAAGCCATTTACTTGACGAGTTGAAATAAGGCTCTGATGATGACAAAATCCTCCT
>CAYZJL010000076.1:0-9515 GCA_964478615.1 uncultured Zetaproteobacteria bacterium | reverse complement strand
ATGCGCATTACACTTCATAAAACGTGGGCAGGGTTATTGCTGTCCACGTTTTTATGCATCTATCAGAGCGCTGCATATGCAGAAACGGCTACTGAACTGGATCACATTGCCAAACTGATCTTTCACAATGAGTGTGCTTCAAACGATGCCTGCCTCACCTCATGGAATGATGGCGAAGAATTTGCATCGCTCGGCATTGGTCATTTCATCTGGTATCCAGCAGATACAAATAAAATATTCAATGAGAGTTTTCCTGCCCTAATGCTTTTTATGCGACAGAAAGGAATGGCTCTGCCTGACTGGCTGGCTGACCAGCCGGATCAAATCAACCCATGGCCAAATCGTGCTGCATTTCTTGCCGCTTATGATTCAAAAAAAATGCAATCGTTGCGGGACTTTTTGATTCAACACAAGAGCAAGCAGGCTAAATTTATGCAACAGCGATTGCAGGCCACCCTGCCTCTTATGCTCTCTGGACTTAATCAAGCCTCACAGAACCATATACGTAAACAGTTTGAGCTCGTAGCAGCTTCACCCATGGGTATGTACGTACTGATGGATTATGTGAATTTCAAAGGAGAAGGAACCAGCCTGAAAGAGCGTTATCAGGGTAAAGGCTGGGGCATGCTACAAGTGCTTGAATATATGTCGAGTGAAAAACCGGGACTTTCTACCATCAAAGCATTTGCAGATGCAGCTGATGCGATGTTGACGCAACGGGTGAAACTATCGTCATCTGCGCGTAACGAAGAACGCTGGTTACCCGGCTGGCGCAAACGATTGAACAGTTATGTTCATGAAGCAGAAAAGCTCTTGAATAGCGACGTAGCTCGCTTTCCGAGCACCCACTGATTGAGTCACTAAATGGTAAACGCACCATTTCGTTACTCAATAGGGTAAAGCTATAGTCCTTCAGCAATACGCATCAACTGCTGCTTCACCCATGCCGGCCCCGGTTTATGCTTTTGCTCAAAAGAAAGTGATTCCAACTCTTTTAATGCCGCTACCTGCACATCCAGTTGGCGTGGCAGATAGGTCAACATGGCTTGCAATACCTGCTCACGAATATCCCACTGCAAGTTACCTGCACTAGATCCTAAAATCTGTAGTAACGCATCATCGGAAGCAGGTGCTGCCATATCAACTTTTTCCATCGCCAACAGGCGCGAAGAGAGCTCTGGAGGCAGCAGATTCACATCACCGCGCCAGGCAATCACCATAGGTCGTTGCTGATCACGCCCACGCTCAATCAGATGAAACAGCGCATGTGCAATGGCCAGTGAAATCTCTCCCGCAGGCACATCAATCAACCAGCACTGCTGCCCCTCCAGATGTTTTTCCCACTGTTGGGCCAACTTCCAACTACTGTCATGATCTGCATCAGAGACCACATCAAGCATCACGGTAGTACCATGTTCAGACGCTAACGTACGCAGCAGATGGCTTTTCCCGGCCGCACTTTCTGAAGTCAGCCAGACGCTGCCGCCATGCACCCCCCACAGAGCCAGGTGATTGCATGCCGACTCCACACCAGCATGCCGTAACCATGTGCCATAACCGTGCTTGATCGGTATATCCATCTGCAAACGCAGCTGATGTTTGCTCGCACTCATCAGGTAGCTTCGTCTGTGACGGCCTTGCGCATCCAGACAATCATGTACTGAATACCGGATATGCAGGTCAACGCAAAGGTCAATATGATCGATACCTGCAACAGATCAGGGCCCGGAAACTGCCAGGCCATTTCAGACAAGACAGCCAGTACCAGCGTGATTTGTAAAAAGGTGGTGATTTTGGAGGCGATGCTCGGCTGTATTTCAAGCTTATGGGTGATCATTTCATAGGCTATAGCACCCACCACAATAATCAGATCACGAAACACAACGGCAAGAAACAGATACAGTGGAATTTGCTCAATGAAATAGAGCGTGACGATCGTGCTGATCAACAACAGTTTATCAGCCAATGGGTCCATATAGGCGCCCACTGTACTGCGCTGATTAAAATAGCGTGCAATAGCACCATCAAGCATATCCGTCACACCGGCGACAGCCATCAGAATCAAAGCCAACACGGCCTGATGCTCAAGAATCGCATAAATAATGAACGGCGTAAGTAAAATACGCGCCAACGTCAGTAAATTGGGAATATTAAGAATACGATCCTGCATGATTAAAAGGTAAGTATCCCTTCCCTCAGTCGTATGCTGGCAGCAAGGCTTAGCATCATATCTATGTCCAGCAAGACTACTGTACCACCCATCCTTCGATAGTTGGAATCAGTGTCATACCACGGCGGGCAAACCACTGCGTCAGCCACTGATCGTCAGAGCCCTTCAATTGTAAACGATACTGCTGCCCATCTCTGTTCACCTGCCGCAAAGAGAGCTCCAGAATATGGGGATCCTGTCTGAGATCCTGTTCAAACAGCACTTGATCGGCTAACGATGTCTCTCTTTGAATCGTAAGAAGCAATTCAACTTCCGGCTTCGTAATTGGCTGCATTGCCAGGTCATTGAGAGGATTGAATTGATCCGGTGCAAGTTCCAAGCCCTCCGTTTCAACCACAGTGACTTCGATATACGCATCACGTGCTTTCAATAACACTTCACTCATCCATACTTTCAACTGCTCAAGAGGGTCTGCGGTGGTCACCATACGTGTTTCTGCATACTCACTGAGTTTAGAGTTACCACGCACACTAAGACTCACCTGTCTGTCATCCAGCCAGCGCCAAAACAGTACCAGTGATGCGCCCTGATCATCAATACGATAGCCCATTGCATCGGCTTCATTGTTGGCAAGCTCGAGTAGCGCATTGGTTGTCTCACCCATCGGACGACCATCTTCATTGTACAGCTGAATCACCACATTCAAGGCGGGCTGTTCAGCAACATAAGGCAGCGCATGTGCTTTCAGATAGTTCAGCACCCGCTGCTGATGAAAGGTGATGCGAATGCCAGTTTCAGTCGGGCTCGCTTTTTTCATAAAGCGCACCGCTTTCACCCGCTTAGGAATCATGCCTAGCGCATATTGCGGCACAATACGGCCCCACAGCTGAGGCAATGCGAGTGCTGCCGCCTCGCGTACATTGGCATGCAACCAGCTCACTTCAACAGCTTCTGTTTCTGCCACCACATCTACCTGCATACGTGCATCTGCGGCTGCAACCGCATATGTTTGCATTGCAAACATACAGGCAACTGCACACAATAATTTAGATAGATTGTTCAACATTTATTTTACCACGCGCAGGTGATTCGTCTTGCGGACCTTATCACCCTCTTCTCTCTTCGCTTTATCTTTTGCACCACCTTCAATCACAGTGATTCTGGAGCTGATCGAGGCATCACTTTCAAGGCCTGATTGTTCATCCGCTACCTCAGCAGCGGCATCCTTTTTATCATGCAGTGCCTGCACACCTTCTTCAGACATATTGCTACGCACAGCCTGCACAATCGCCTTAATCATTTCTGGTACGCTATCATCCCAAATAATGCCCTGCTCAAGTTCCCCCTCAGGCAAATATGCGGCCCAGATGGTATGCATGGGAATCTTGCAAGAGAATGTCTGACCAGAAAATGAAAAATCGGAGTCAATTCTATCATCATGAATATGAATCATTTGCGGCATGCGCACATTCAACACCAGACGCAGAGCAGGATCACCACTCAAACTTTCAGGCACCAGCACATCATCCTGCGTAGCATCCACTACAATATAGATTCGACCATGGCGATTAAAATACTCGCGCAGTTTTTTCGCCTTGGCTGCATCTGAAAAACTCAAACTCATGTTATGCCTCTGACCTCCGTCGTTTGCCGAAGCTAACGGCATACGACCGAATATTAAATACGGAGTGGCTCTATAAGCCGGGTTTTGTCTCTCTATCTGCCTTGCGACAAACTAAAGCGATAGTCATTCATCTAGGCCTGCCATTGCTGACAGGCTCAAGCAGCCTACCCGAAAGCAAACGTGAGCCACGCTTAGCGCTTCCCTATTTGGCCTTGCTGCGAGCGGGGTTTACCGTGCCCCCGTCTGTTACCAGCCGGGGCGGTGCGCTCTTACCGCACCGTTTCACCCTTACCAACGATCATAAGATGGTTGGCGGTCTATTCTCTGTGGCACTGTCCCAAGATCACTCTTACCGGACGTTATCCGGCGCCCTGTCCTGTGCAGCCCGGACTTTCCTCGACAGGGCAAGCCCTGTCGCGACCATCCAAGCCACTCCGTGCGCGCAAGTGTAGAAACTTTGACGCAGAAAGACACCTGGATGTTTCAGAGCATCACTCGTGTTCATCTCCATATAGCCGATAATATATAAGGTTAAGTTCAATCAGGAGGTCATGATGGCACTCACCATACCCAACATCAACCTGTCCAATACGATGTCTGCCATACAAAATAGTAATAGCCAAACAAAAACAACAATGTTGGCAAACTTGGGCCGCCCTGAGTCTGAATTCGTTAATTTTAGTGCCAAAAATAATCCAACAGCCTTAATTCTACAATCGGCCATGGACAAAATTAATGAACAGTTTGTACCGCATTTGGACCAGGGTGCTCTGCAGCAGGCAGTGGACTCAGGTCAGGATATGAGTCCTAAAGCCACCGCCGAGCGTATCCTCAGCTTTGCCACCATACTCATCGGCAGAGCAGAAGCCGATCAGACTGAACTTCCAATCAAAGAGCAGCGCTCCAGAGAACAGTTGTTTCAAAATATTCAAACAGGTGTAGAAAATGGCTTCGAACAAGCCCGTACAATTCTTGAGGGTATGCAGGCTCTTGATGGTAAAGTCAAAGACTCCGTCAACAGCACTTATGAATTTGTTCAACAAGGTCTGCGCGATCTCGCCGTGGCGCTTGGACTGGAATCTCCAAAAGTAACTCAAAAACAAGCCTAAGAAATATCTCGGCTACATTTACTGTTAAAACTGGTTCAATCGCTCCTTTGCTCGTCGATAAGCTTGGACCGGAGTCTTTGGAGCGTTCAAACGTAACACATCAAGTAATCTCAGCCCTCCTTAGCAAGAGTAATTACAACTCCTGATCGACGATCCAATAGATACAACACGACGGGCAAAACCAACAAAACAAGTGGTAACTGCGCGATCAGTCCAAATACAATAGCGATAGCCATGGGTTGTAGCATCGCTCCACCCTCACCGAGCGCGAGTGCAAGCGGCATAAGTGCTAAAATGGCAGCCAGACTGGTCATGGCAATAGGACGAAAGCGGTTTTTCCCAGCCTGAACATAATCCTGCAGACGATGTGTATCTGGCTGACTAATACGGCGGAATTCCGAGTAGTAGAAAATGGCTGTTTCGGTAACGATGCCGATAATCATGGTCAGGCCCATCATGGATGTAATATTCAACTCAGTTGCTGTTATTCGTAAACCAAGGAAAACCATGCCCATCGCCAGCAGCGGCATACATAGAATGGCCAACGCCGCCCTGAACCGTTCATACAGAAACAGCAACAGCACAAACACCAGCGCAATCGCAGCAGCAAAGACTTGTATCAGACCGCGAAATGCTTTTTGCTGCTCCAGATATAGTCCTCCAAGTTCAACTCTGATATGTGATGGTATGATTCCAGAGCTTAGTAATGCCTTTACATCTGTCATAACCGAACCCATATCACGGCCAGAGATGCGACCAGTCACTGCAATCATACGTTTGAGATTATCACGCGTGATTTGTGGCTGCCCGGTCAGCAGTTGAACGGATGCAATGCGTTTAAGCGGTAACCAGTGTCCATCGGGAGCCTGTAAAGACATATGTTCGATTTTAAGAATCGAATTACGATCAGTAGCTCGTGACCAGAGGCGAACACCAATCATCTTCTGCCCTTGTTGAACACTGGTTATCACCTGACCAGCCAACAGGGTGTTTAACTGACGCGTAACAGCATCAGGGTTGAGCCCCTCCAATGCTGCTCTGGCACGATCCACCTTGATAACCAGTGAGTCCCCGGCAATCACAATACCATCCCTCACATCCACAACCCCCTGAATTTGGGTAATGGCTTCAGCCACCTTGGGGGCGAGCATCATAAGTTTCTGCTGATCATCACCGTAGAGTTTGATTTCGATGGGTTGCGGCACTGCGGTTAAGTCACCAATGACATCTTCCATCAGTAAGGCCATATCAATATCGAGTGCTGGAACTTGTCGATGAATACGTTCTCGAATATCATCCATAATTTCTTCAATTCCCCTGCGTGGAAAGCCCTTTAGTTGAACAAACAGATCACCCTCATTGGCTCCCGTGATAAAACCACCTAGGGCTGCGCCTGTTCGCCGCGACCAGGTATCCACTTCAGGCACTTGCTTTAAAATAGTTTCAACTTTTGAAACAAGACGGTCTGTTTCTGTCAAAGACATACCAGCCGGAGCAACATAGTCGAGTATAAACCCACCCTCATCCATATGTGGCATAAAGCCACTGCCAACACCACGATAACCAACATAGCCAGATACCATAAGTGCGAGAACAATTGGTATCAGCACAATGGGTTTATAGAGCAGGCTAGCCAGGATGCGAGCATACACAGCAACTGTTTTTTTCTGCCACGCGCCTTCATTCTCTGCTTCGGCATCTTTTTCTCGTAATAGGTGAGCTGCTAACAGGGGCACTACCAGCCAGGCGATGATAAAAGAGACAATAAGAGCGCTGGCCATAGTAACAGACAGTGCTTTGAAGAAAGCACCGGTGATACCACTTAAAAATGCCAGAGGAAGAAAAATAATCGTGGTTGCCATGGATGATCCTGCCAATGGGTGAAAGAAGTCTGCTGCGGCATGCATAACACCTTGTGAAAAAGCATTTTCACCCTCGGCACATTGACGTATCCGGCGGATTATCTGTTCAATCATCACAATGACATCATCAATGACCAGACCGACTGCCGCCGCCATGCCACCAAGCGTCATGATATTGAAATTGAAATGTAACAGGTCAAGTAACAATATTGTGGTTGAAAATACCGAAGGCACAACCACAATCATGATCAGGGTGATGCGTAGATTGCGAAGAAAGATGACCAGCACCAATGCCGCCAGCAGTACACCAATAAGGATAGCATCACGCACACTCTTAGCCGATGCCAAAATCAATTTACTTTGGTCATACCAGCTATGCACCTGTACATCTGATGGCAGCTTACTTTGAATCTCAGCCAGGCGGGTTTTGACATCATCAGCGATTTGAACCGTATTACCACCTGGTTGTTGATAGACCAGAAACAATACAGCATCTTTCCCATCAGCACTGATTTTTGTCCATAACGGTTTTGTAGAACGGGTAACGTTGGCAACATCATCCAGTTTCACAATGCCGTTGACACCACTTTTCAGTACGGTTCGTTTGATGGCGTTAATGCTGTCAAAGCGGGTATCTGCAATGGTCAAAAATAGTTTGTACCTGTCTTCAATCTTTCCGATGGTAGTTAATACATTGCTGGCTGCCAGTGCTGATGCCACCTGCTGCAGGCTGATGTCGAAAGCTCTCAAACGATCAGGCACAATTTCAACCCGATACTCTTCCTGATCACCACCCATGACACCGATTCGCGCAACACCATCAACACTCGAAAGAAGTGGTACCAGTTGATATACAGCCAGATCACGTAGTTGAACGGGGGATGTCTGACTCGAGGTCAGGCTGTATGCAGCAACAGGAAATATGGTTGGATCCATTCGCCGCACTTTGAAATCACTGCCGGCCGGAAACTGCGTTTGAATCTGATTGAGTGCTGCCGCAACCTGCAATGATGCAGATACCATGTCCGTACCCCAGTCGAAATTCACCGAAATATCAGCGCTGCCACGGCTGGTGTTTGAACGCAGATCAACCACACCCGGCACTGAGCGAACAGCCATTTCTGCCAATCGGGTTACCTGAATCTCCATCTGTTCGGCCGGTCGGTCACCCGCATTCAGTGCTACGACCACGCGAGGAAAGGTGACTTGCGGGAATAGGCCGACAGGCATCTGAAAAGCACGCGTAGCACCCATAGCCACCAAAATTAGTAACAGCGTTAGCAGTGATCGACGATGATTTAATATCCAGTTGGAAAAGCTCACGGACGAGGCCGCCTGTTAGCAATGCTATCCGTGATTGTTACGTGGTCTCCATCATGTAGTTCTGATGCTCCTTCAACTACCACCATTTGTCCTACTGATAGATCGCCAGTAATCACGGCCTGGTTTTCCTGTTCTAGCAATACACGAACAGGAATACTGTTTGCCAATCCTTGATTCACCCGCATGACAGCACTCTTGCCAGCTTGTTGAATCAGTGCGCGCTGTGGAACCAGCAGTGCATGCGGAATATATCTGCCCGAAATGTCTGCCGAAACGATCATGCCGGGTAAAAAAGGTTTTGCTTGATCTCCAGCCAAACGCACCAACACATCGACCAGGCGCGTTTGCGGGTTGACGGCATGCAGCACACGATCAATGACAGCATGAGTATGAATGTCCGGCGATAACGCACTATAAAGTAAAACCACGTTCCCCGGTTTGACCTGATTAATGTCGGCTGGCTCTACACCCAGGATCACCTTCAAACGATCCGGATGCCCCAGTTGCATCAAGGTGGCCCCCGCTCTCATGCGTTGTCCAGCCTGAACCGATACTGATGCCACTACAGCATCGAAGTCTGCACGAATAATATGGATCGATTTCCCAAACCCTTGCTTGCGTAGTTGATGCAGTTGGGTACGCGCTGTGTTTAACGTTTTGTTTGCAACGGCCAGTTGGGACCTGGTTGCCAAGTGGTCGGCCAGCATTCTTTTTATGCGAACCACTTCAGTTTCAGCATAGTGAACAGCAGCCAGAGCTTGCTGATAGGCAGATGCAACGGATGGATCAACCGCAATTTCAGCGATCATCTCTCCCTTACGAACAGGCTCCCCTGCCAACATGGGCAAGCGAATAATCTGTCCGCTATAAGGCAGATTTATATTTTGCAGGTTTGCATCATCAAACCCGACACGTCCATACACATGCAATCGCTCATGCACGTCTTTTTCGATGACCTGTGTTGCTCGCACTGAATATATAGAATCACTCTCTTCACCAGCACTGGCTATAGGGATATACGCAGTGCTTATGAAACAGATAAATAGTAGTAATGGTTTTGAAAAAAATGGATATATTCTTCTCATTCATGTTCTCCTGCATGCAAAGGCAATAATCCCAATAGGGTGTCCAGTGCAACAGCCTGTTCCAGCACTGCCTGCTCAAGGAGCAGCACTTTCATACGCTGTGCGAAGTGACTATTTTGCAATGTGGTAAAGGTCAGCATGTCCATATTACCACCTGTAAATGCCTTGCGCATGTGCTGCATCATCACATTCAAGTCTGGCAGCTTTCCTTGCAAAGCCCTTAATTCATTCAGTGCCAGTTGTTGATCACTAACAAGTCGATGTGCTTCAACCTCAGCGGCTGTCATACGATCCCTGTATTCAGCCAACAAACGGCTGCGCGTAGCTCTCGCCATGGCAATA
>CAYZJL010000075.1:0-9584 GCA_964478615.1 uncultured Zetaproteobacteria bacterium | reverse complement strand
GTCCCTGAGTCGGGTGAGCGGACTGCTTCTTGGCTTCAATAATAGCGAGGTGGCGATGATCGCTGTGCAGCAGGTAATCAACAAAACAGCGGCTGCCGCGTTGATTTCCGGCTAATTTTCGCCCGTCTGTGAAATAATACTCCCGAATAATTTGCTGGCTGCCCCAGCCAGCTGCAAGCAAAGCGGGGTCAATAAAGTTGGCGCGGGTATCAGCCTCGGAAGCCACAGCCATTATTCACTCATATCGCGATAGGTGCACGGATGCCGGGATGGCATTGGTAATCGATCAGTTCAAAATCCTCATAAGTGAAATCGAAAATATTTTTCACATCAGGGTTTATCTTCATCGTAGGTAGGGGGAATGTCTCACGCGCCAGTTGGGTTTCAACCTGTTCAGCGTGATTGGAATATAAATGCGCATCGCCGAAGGTGTGGATAAAATCACCGACCTCCAGATCGCAGACCTGCGCAATCATCATGGTCAGCAGTGCATAGGAGGCTATATTGAACGGTACGCCCAGCAAGATATCGGCACTGCGCTGATAGAGTTGGCAGGATAGTTTGCCATCGGCGACATAAAACTGGAAAAAGGCGTGGCACGGTGCCAGTGCCATTTTACCGTTGGCCACATTGGCTTGCGGAGAGATCGATTCGTCCGGCAGATCCGCTACATTCCATGCCGATACAATCAAACGGCGGGAGTTCGGTTTGGATTTGATCTGTTGAATGAGCTCATCAATTTGATCGATCAGTTGACCGTTAGGGGCAGGCCAGTTGCGCCACTGGAAGCCGTAAACAGGGCCAAGCGAACCATCTTCGGTGGCCCATTCATTCCATATTTTTACACCATTTTCGGTCAGGTATCTGGTGTTGGTATCACCTTTGAGAAACCATAGCAGTTCATGAATAATAGATTTCAGGTGTACCTTTTTGGTGGTGACAAGCGGAAAACCTTCAGCCAGATCAAAACGCATCTGATGACCAAATACGGACTGTGTACCGGTGCCGGTGCGGTCGCCCTTTTGTGTGCCGTTATTGCGCACATGACGCATTAAATCGAGATATGCCTTCATGTTTCCCTCGCCCTGATGAGTTTATAGTGTGAACAGACTCTAAATTTGGATATGATGCCGTCTGCTGTTTGTTACGGCAATTGTAAATGCGAGGTGGGTAATGTTTTTTCGATGGTTTGCTGCTGTTTGGTTGAGTTCTGTGATGTGTGTGGTGGTGAGTGTGCCAGCAATGGCTGGCGTAAAATCGAGTACGGATAAAATTGCCGAAAAGTTTATGCAGCTCGATCTCGATGAATCCGAATCCGTCTCGTTTGAAGAGTATAAAGCCATGGTTGATCTGCGTGCCCTGACCCGCTTTGAAGAGATGGATGCCAATACAGATGGTGAAGTCACGGATGAAGAGTACCGAAAATTTTGGGCTGAAAATAAAGCCAGGTGGTATCGCCTGAACCGATAAGTGCCTGTCCCAGGTCAAACAAAATGCGCTGAACAGTCAGTGGGATCAAACAGTTCAGTACTCGTATCTATGCAAAACGTCAGGCGCGACCGGCGGATCGTGCGACTCCACCTGATGTCTGTGAATGATTAACCTTAAAATAGATGTCAGCAGCATTTTTCCTGAACTTAGCTATAATCTGCATATGCGCAGAATAGATGAAATCGAACCCTTTCGGGTGATGCAGCTGCTTGAGCGGGCTAAAACGCTGGAAGCAGAAGGGCGCAAGATCATTCATATGGAGATCGGCGAACCTGATTTCCCAACACCTGCTCCGGTAATAAAAGCAGCGCATCAACACTTGGACGATGGTGATAATTTTTATACCCCATCGACCGGCACACCTCAGCTTCAGCAGGCATTGTCTGAGTGGTATAAAAAAGAGTATGACGTGGATGTGGCTGCTCAGCGCATTCTCATTACACCGGGCACGTCCGGAGCATTCAGTCTGCTCTATGCGGTACTCCTCGAGGCTGATGAATCGGTGCTGTTGCCTGATCCTGGCTATCCCTGTCAGCGCAATTTTATTCGTCTGGCTGGTGGTGAGCCGATCAATATCCCGGTAGGGCCTGCGAGTAAATATCAGTTTTCTGAGGCTATGATCAAAGCATATTGGACAGACTCTACACGGGCGGCTGTAGTGATTAATCCATCCAATCCAACCGGTACGTTGATTGATGATGAGGTGCTGGAAGCGTTGGCACGCACGTGCCGTGAGCGCGGTGGTTATCTGATTTCTGATGAAATTTATCATGGCCTGACCTACGGTGTGAAAGCACGTTGTGCGCTTGAATTCGATGATGATGCGATTGTGGTAAATGGTTTCTCCAAACGCTGGGCCATGACCGGCTGGCGCATGGCCTGACCTACGGTGTGAAAGCACGTTGTGCGCTTGAATTCGATGATGATGCGATTGTGGTAAATGGTTTCTCCAAACGCTGGGCCATGACCGGCTGGCGCATTGGCTGGGTAATTGTGCCGGAGGCTCTCATCGATGCTTGCCGGCGCGTGATGCAGAATATCTTTATTGCGGCTCCAACCTTGTCCCAGCATGTTGCGATCACAGCCTTGCAGGCTGAAAAACAGATCGAACAGATGCGGCTGGCTTATGATGAGCGGCGTAAGCTGTTGTTGCGTGAGTTGCCCAAACTTGGTTTTGATATTGTGGTAGAGCCGCAAGGCGCTTTTTATATTTATGCCAATGTGAGTCGCTTGACGGGTGATGCGCGGGCTTTCTGCTGGCATATGCTGGAGCAGGTAGGTGTAGCGATTACACCGGGTGAAGATTTTGGTCTGTACCGATGCGATAGTCATGTACGTTTCTCTTATGCCGCCAGTCTGGAGGATATTCGTGAGGGATTGATCCGTATGAAAATCTATGTCCAGGAGATGCATCATTGAAATCGAAACTGAAAATTGTTGCTGATGCGCATATATGGTCTGTTCAATCGGCTTTTTCTCGGTTGCCAGGCTACGAAGTGGATTTGCATGTGTTGGAAAACAGCCAGATCACGGCTGAGAGTGTGCGCGATGCGGATATCCTGCTGACCCGCTCGGCAACACGTGTGAATGCTGAGCTGTTACAAGGCAGTCACGTACGTTTTGCCGCCACTGCCACCATTGGTGATGATCACTATGATCAGCCTTGGCTGGATGCAGCAGGGATTGCATGGGCCAATGCGGCCGGTTCTTCTACCGGTTCCGTGTTAGAGTATATGATGACCGCTCTGCTTGATCTGCATCAACGGAAGCTCATCACTATCCCGAACACCTCGATTGCCATCATTGGAGCCGGGCGCATTGGTGGCGCATTGGCTGCTTTGTGTGAGTCATTGGGTATGACTGTGTTGCTGAATGATCCACCCAGAGCGCGGCTGGAGGGGGATGATCAGTTTTGTAGTCTGGAAGAAGTATTGATGCAGGCCGATATACTTAGTTTGCATACACCGCTGATTCGTTCCGGAGAGGACAGTACCGTGCATCTGTTGTCTGAGAAACAGTTGCAGAGATTCAAGGGCGTGGGTGTGATGAATGCTGCGCGTGGCAGCTGCGTGGACAATGCAGCTCTGTGTGACTGGCTTGACAGAGGCGCGGGTCGTTTTGCCGTGATTGATTGCTGGGAGCATGAACCGAAGCCCTTGACCCGTTTGATCAATCACTCCGGCATGGCCATTGCCACACCGCATATCGCAGGCCACTCGGTTGAAGGCAAGGCTGCCAATACAGAGTCTGTTTATCATGCGCTATGCACGTTTCTGGAGATTGAACCTGAGTGGGATATGTATGCTGAATTGCCCGCGTTTCCGGCCTGTGTTGAACTCCCTGCTTGTGATGATATGTGGCAGACGTTGCATGCGGCGGTGACACTCTTATATCCGATTCGTGAGGATCATCAGGCCATGCAATCATGGGGTGATTTGTGTCCGGATGAGCTGGCAAAGGCTTTTGTTTTTTATCGGCGTAACTATCCGGCCAGACGATGCTGGCAGCATGCGCCGCTACATATCACAGATGCCGACAGAGCCCTTGTGCAGATGGCACATGCCATTGGTATTAAACTTGTATAGCGTCTGCATATGACTATTTCAAAACATAACCTGGTGTGGATGGATCTGGAAATGACGGGTCTTGACCCTGAAAAAGAGACCATTATCGAAATCGCTACAATCATTACCGATAGCGAAATGAATATTCTGGATGAAGGGCCTTGTCTGGCGATTCATCAATCTGATGCCAAGCTTGATGCGATGGATGAGTGGAATACCACCCACCATGGTCAATCCGGTTTAACCGCCAGAGTAAAAAAGTCAGAGATTTCTATGCGTGATGCTGAGCTTCAGACGTTGGACTTTATCCGGCAGTATGTGCCTGAAGGTGTATCTCCCTTGTGTGGTAATTCAGTGCATCAGGATCGACGTTTCATGGTGCCTTATATGCCTGAGCTGGAAGCCTATATGCATTATCGCAATATTGATGTGAGCACGATCAAAGAGCTCTCCCGTCGCTGGTATCCCAAGATGCGGCCTCCGCGTAAGCAGGCTGTGCATATGGCCCTGGTAGATATTCGCGAATCCATCGAAGAACTGGTTTGGTACAGGCAGCATCTGTTCCGTTAACTGTTTCTGTTGATGTAAATGGTGATGCCTTAGTAATAATCACCAATATTTTCTGAGAGGCGAGATGTTGAGGGAGAGTATCGGTCATAGAGCAAAGCTTGGTTCACCAAACTTTTCCTTTTTGGAAAGGCACGATCCTTTGTTGCTTCGATATGCAGCCCAAGCTGAGCGGTATGTTTTCAATGATCCCAATACTGCTCTGATTAAAATCCATCAGTTTGCCGAACAACAGCAAATCACCCAACGAATAGAATCCCTCTTCTCCTATGCAGATTCAATTCTGGAGCAAGCAAAGGCATCGTTGAAAGAATTGGACAGACTGGATCAGTCCATTCTCGCTAAGGCATTCCGTGGTGAGCTTGTCCCGCAAGACCCAACCGATGAACCCGCATCAGTTCTCCTCAAACGCATCAAAACTGAACGGGCTGCTGCAACAGCGACAAAACGAAGTAGGAAGAAGGCGTAATGTTTAGGAGTTCTTATGGCATCTGATTTAACCACATCTCCGGTAGACCGGCAGAACATACTAAATAATCAGTTTGCGGTGACAGAGATACAGAAGGCGGCTCAGATTCAGGGTGTAGCGTTTGAGGGGGCTATTCGACTTGTAAAGGAGCAGGTGGCTGCGTTCTTTGAAATCGATGTGCGTACGATCGAGCGTTATCTCGTCAAGCATGGTGGTGAGCTTGGTCAAAATGGTTACGAGGTGATCAAAGGTAAACGTCTGAAATCATTCAAAGAATCTGTTGCGGAGCAGTTTGCTACCGACATTGATGTCGGTAGCAAAGTTACCCAGCTCGGAGTCTTTGATTTTAGGGCGTTTCTGAATCTGGCTATGTTGATGGTGGAAAGTGACCGTGCCAGGCTTTTGCGTCAGACGATTCTTGATATTGTCATCGATACCATCAACCAACGCACGGGTGGTGGAACAAAGTACATTAACCAGCGTGATGAAGATTTTATCATCTCATACTTTGAAGAAGAGAATTACCGCAAGGAATTTACAAATGCCCTGAGAGACTATGTTGCTATGGGGCAGTTCAAGTACCCTGTTTATACGAACAAAATCTATGTCAGCATCTTTAAAGAAGATGCAGCCGAATATCGAAAAATATTGAAGTTGCATGAGAAAGATAAAGTTCGGGATACCTTTTATTCTGAAATTCTTGATCTCATTTCATCCTTTGAGTATGGGTTTGCGAAAGTGCTGGAGAAACTGTTTGCAGATAAAGGAGAGAAGCTGTCGGCTCGGGAGGTGGATGCAGCATACTGTGAGTTTGAGCAGATGCCGCACTGGAAACCATTAATTGAAAAAGCCCGGAATAAAATGGCTAGCCGGGATATGGCTTTTAGAGATGCTTTGCATTTACAACTCAAGGATTATGTGACGCCATTGAAGTCAGATGAATTTGAACGCTTTCTCGGTGAAAAGAGTAAAGAGCTGGTCGAGCGCCTTGAAGAATCGAAAGATGTCTTTAAACGCTTGAAGGAACGTGAATAGTGGCCACTGTCTACCTGACTCTTGAGCAGGCTCTGGATACTCATCAGAAAACTGTTGATGTAAGTGGAGGCGGAGCCAGGGGCACACTGGATATAGGTAAATTAGAAAGTTGTCTTGAACATATTCAGAACGATGATTACTACCCGACCTTTGAAGAGAAATTAACTCATCTGTTTCATTCAGCTAACAAGTTTCACTGTTTCGAGGATGGCAATAAACGCATTGCAATTTCACTGGGCGCACAGTTTCTGTTACTCAATGGCTATGTCTTTATTGCGGGGCATTTTATTCGAGAGATGGAAAATATAAGTTATCATGTTGCAGCAGGGCGTATCGAGAAAGAATTCTTATTGGAAATTATCACGGCTGTTCTGAATGGAGAAGAGGAGGATGAATCATTAAAACTTAAGATCATCCATGCGATATCTAAAGAGCTGTGAGCTGTAGAATGTTATGGTGGCTTGCGGAGTGTTTATTATCCTTGTCATTCCCCTGAAAATGGGAATCTAGCGCCATGATCTAAGTGGATGCCCGATAAAAGAAGCCGGGCATGACGGTAGCTTTAAACCTGAACCACTATAGATTGTGTTCAGCTCTCCAAAAACTTCTTTATGCGTGATTGCCTCTACTCTATAGGTAGGTTTAAAAAGGAACTCAACCTGAGTTCAAAGTGAATCTTTCTAATGTTTGTCTGGATAAATACGCTATATGAGGTTGGATAAAGCTTATGCCTGAGGGTAAGCTCGCGGCATGCGCTTTGCTCCATTCTCCCATCTTCATAACCACTCCGATTTCTCTCTATTGGGAGCAACAACATCGATAGATGACTTGCTTAAAAAGGCTGTTGAACACAAGCAGCCTGCCATTGCATTGACCGACTACGGCAATCTGTTTGGTGCCATTGAGTTTTACTCCAAGGCCATGCGCTTAGGCATTAAACCTATTCTTGGTTGTGAAGTATATATGTGCGAAGACCATCATGTGCGCGTGGCCGAGGGGCCCAGAGGGCCACGTTTTCCGCAGCTGGTGCTTCTTGCGCGCAATAACAAGGGCTGGAAAAATCTGCTCAAACTTATTTCGGTCTCCTATATGGAAGGTTTTTATTATAAACCGCGTGTAGGTAAAGCGTTTTTGGCTGAACATGCCGATGGGTTGATTGCACTCTCTGCCGGTTGGAACGGTGAAGTGGAAAAATGTTTGCAAAACGGTGACCGAGAAGGGGCCAGAAAAGCAGCTCTGTTTTATAAAGAGTTGTTTCATGAAAACTGTTTCTTTCTTGAGCTGCAACGGCATGGGGCATCAGGCCAGGAGGATGTGAATCGTCAGGTGATTGAACTGGCACATGAACTGGATATTCCACTTGTCGCGAGCAATAACTCCCATTTTCCACAACGGGAAGATTTCCAATCTTTTGAAGCGATGTTGGCCCTGCAACAGAACCGCACCTTGAATGATGATGTGTCGGGTCACTTTACACCGGAGTATTATCTCAAATCATATGAAGAGATGGCCGAGCTGTTTGCAGATGTGCCTGAAGCGTTGGAAAACACCATGCACATCGCCAATCGCTGCAATGTGGATCTGCAATTCGGGCATTATCAATTGCCTGATTTCAAGACACCGGGTGATATGGATTTGAGTGACTATATGCGCCAGGAAGCCCATGAGGGCTTGGATTCGCGTTGGCCAACGATTCTAGCTGGAGAGCCGGATGCAGATCGTGAAGTATATAATAAGCGCCTGAACTTTGAGTTGGATATTATCGTGGAGATGAAGTTTCCCGGTTACTTCCTCATCGTATCCGACTTCATTTTGTGGGCCAAACATCAGGATATTCCAGTAGGCCCCGGGCGTGGTTCAGGTGCCGGTTCGCTGGTGGCTTATGTGCTGAAAATTACGGACCTTGATCCGATTAAATATGGTCTGCTATTCGAACGTTTTCTGAACCCTGAACGTGTATCGATGCCCGATTTCGATATCGATTTCTGCATGTCGCGTCGTGAAGAAGTGATTCGTTATGTGACGCAAAAATATGGTGAAGAGAAGGTTGCCCAGATCATCACGTATGGCTCGATGAAAGCCAAAGCTGTGGTGCGTGATGTGGGGCGCGTATTGGCCATGGAGCTGGCTAAGGTCAATACCATTGCCAAGCTGATTCCTGTCGATATGAAGATGACGCTTGAAAAAGCGCTGGTTGAAGAACCGAAATTGGCTGAGATGCTCGATAAAGACGATGAGGTGGCGCGCCTGTTTGATCTGGCCCGACGTCTGGAAGGCAAACATCGAAATGCCGGTAAACATGCAGCCGGTGTAATTATTGCCAGCCGGGATCTGACCGATACCGCACCGCTATTCAAAGTGGCCGGTGAAGAGGGCAAAGTGGTCCAGTGGGATATGGGCAATAGTGAGAAAGTCGGATTGGTAAAATTCGACTTTCTTGGCCTGAAAACTCTGACGGTTATTGATATCGCCTGCAAGCTGATCAAGCAGTTTGATCCACGCCCTGAGGCACAGGGTCTTGATATCACCACGATACCTATGCATGACGAGCCTACCTTCAAACTGATGCAGCGTGGCCAGACTGGTGCGGTGTTTCAGGTGGAATCCTCCGGTATGCGTGATCTGCTGACGCGCCTGTTGCCTGACTGTTTTGAAGATATTATCGCGCTGGTGGCGCTCTATCGTCCCGGTCCGCTGGAATCGGGCATGGTGGATACCTTTATCGCCTGTAAACACGGCACGCAAGAGATTGTTTACCTGTTGCCGCAGCTCAAGCCTATCCTGCAGGAGACCAACGGGGTTATTCTGTATCAGGAACAGGTGATGCAGATTGCCCAGGTGCTGGCCGGTTTCTCGCTTGGACAGGCGGATATGTTGCGTCGTGCGATGGGTAAGAAAAAACCCGAAGAGATGGCGATTCAGCGTAAATTCTTTATGGAAGGGGCCGAAAAACAGAAGGTAGACCTCGATAAAGCTGAGCAGATTTTTGACTTGATGGAAAAATTTGCAGGTTACGGATTTAATAAATCGCATTCAGCCGCTTATGCTCTGATCTCCTATCAGACAGCCTATCTGAAAACGCATTTCCCTCACGCATTTATGGCCGCGACCTGCTCATGCGATATGGGTAATACCGATAAAATTGCATCGCTGGTGACCGACTGCCGCAATATGGGTATTGAGGTATTGCCTCCCAATATTAATGCTTCGGAATGGGAGTTCAGGCCTGAGGATGATGCCATTCGTTATGGTCTTGGTGCCATTAAAGGCGTGGGAGAAGCCGCAGTTCGGGCTGTAGTTGAGGAGCGTATCAACAACGGTGCTTTTGATGATTTTGAAGCCTTGATCATGCGCGCACCACCACGTACGCTGAATAAACGCATTCTGGAAGGGATGATTAAAGCCGGTGCGCTGAATACTCTGATCCCACATCAGAGCGCTGCGTTGGAAGGGCTCTC
>CAYZJL010000074.1:0-9623 GCA_964478615.1 uncultured Zetaproteobacteria bacterium | reverse complement strand
ATATCATTTTACGACTTACTTATCCTAGCTTAACCACAAAACCAGATATGGCATGGCAGGAGCATCTTCTGCATCTAAGAAAGGTGGATAAATCCAGTTATGATGGCATTAAATATGATGTGAAGTTCAAATTAATTAATGCTGCCGATTATGGTGTTCCTCAAACGCGAGAGCGTGTTGTTATCGTTGGTGTTAGGTCGGATCTAGAAAAACCTTGGGAATTCCCTGAACCAACGCATGCTGCTGATCGTTTGATTTGGGATATGCATGTAACAGGTGACTATTGGATTCGTCATAATGTAGCTGAGTCGTGTCGCCCTTCTGTGGCTGCTTCTATGATGGAGAGGGCATCTCGGTTGAAGCGTCGATTTGGTTTTCTAGAGCCGGACTTTCAGCCATGGAGGACTGTTCGGGATGCTTTACATGACGTTCCTGATCCTAATAAAAAACATGGTATTGAAGATCATATATTCAAAAAAGGTGCGCGTGTATATCCTGGACATACAGGTAGTGATTTCGATTGGGTATCTAAAACCATAAAAGCTGGTGCTCATGGTGTTCCTGGCGGAGAAAACATGATCCGTTTTGCCGATGATAGGGTGCGTTATTTCACCACCTTTGAAGCAAAACGTATTCAGACGTTTCCTGATGATTTTGTTATTAAAGGTGCTTGGGGTGAAACCATGAGGCAGCTTGGTAATGCTGTTCCTGTATTACTTGCAGAGATTATCGGAAATAAGCTTAGCGAAACATTAAACTATGGATTTACTGTGGCCCAATCACATATTGAGTTTGGTTTGTCTCAACAGAAACAAAAAGTATCCCTTGTGCGACCTGGGTTTACGGTTGATCGGATAACTCACAAAGAAGCAGCGTGAAGGATGGCTTTACCCCTATACCTTCTACTTTCATGAAATTCTGACTGTCGGATTTTGGCCAAAAGGGGATATTCGCAAAGTTTCAATATCAGTGAAAAAAGGGGCCTTAGTAAACCTAACCCGCATGAATAATGCGGGCTAAAGGCAAATGAATTATTCTCCTGCGATGGTCATGCCTGAGATGGCAATTGATGGGATGGCAGAGGAACCGAACCATGTGAGGTCGGAGCCGATCATTTCTATGTTGGCGAACATATCTTTCAGATTGCTGGCAATAGTGATGCCTTGCACGGGGTGAGAGATCTTACCGTTTTCAATCAGGAAACCACCTGCACCACGGGAATAATCTCCAGTGACACCGTTGACACCAAAACCGATCAATTCAGTGATCAGCAGACCATTACCGATGTCGCTGATCATCTCTGCCTGTGTGCGTGTGCCAGGCTGCCAGAGCAAATTGGATGAGCCGATACCGATATCACCGGTCAAACCGCGTGAAGCGCTGCCGGTCGCCTGTTGGCCTAAGCGTTTGGCGACATATCGGTCGGCCAGGAATGTGTTGAGCCTGCCATCTGTGATGATCTGATTGAGCGAACAGCGGGTGCCTTCACCATCAAACAGGCGATTACCCAAACCATCGGGGTGATTTGGATTATCTTCAATGTTTACAAAATTCGGGAAGATCGTTTGATTCAGACTATCCGCCAAAAATGAACGCTGTTGCAATACGGAACGGCCATTGATGGCACCAATGAGATGGCCGAGCAGGGATGATGCAATGCGGGGTTCAAATATTACTGTCGCTTCTCCACTTGCCATACTGGCAGGGTTCAGACGTTTTGTAGCCCTGCTGGCTGCTTCTTCTGCAATCTGTTGTGGAGAATGCAAATCGACGGCGTTGAAAGCACGGTGCCAGGCGTAATCACGCTGCATGCCTTCACCAGTGCCTGCGATCATTGAGACACTCAGAGAGGCGGAGGCTTTGGCATATTCAGCCACAAAGCCATCGCTGGAGGCATAGGCAACACGGCTACCACCAAAACTGGCATCAGCGCCTTCACTATTGCTGATCAGATCGGAATAGTTGCGAGCGATCTCTTCGCATTGCAATGCTGCGGCCTTGGCCTGATCAATGTTCCAGCCACAGTCGCTATGATCATGTTTGTCTGCCCAATCTAGCATTTCAGTTGCAGAGGGGTGATTCGCACCAACAGGCGGTACGGCATCGGGATCAGGCTCGGAGATGCGCGCCATACTGATAACCTGTTCAGCCAGTCTGTTAAGGCCGGGTTCAGACAGATCCGATGTTGAAGCGGTGGCAAAAGCCAAACCTTTCGGCGTTTCAACAAAAGCACGCAGGCCTATGCCCTGAGCATCTTCACGCTCCACCGATTCAACCATGCCATTGCGGATGCTGATGGCGTCGCCGGTATCGCAAATAGCCACGGCATCAGCATGCATCGCACCGCTTTTTTTGGCTGCATCAAGCAGTTGAAGAGATTGTTCTGATATAGATTGAGCTGAGATATGTTGCTCTGTGGCTTTTTTCATGATTGCACTCATGTCTCAGTCCCTCCCACCGTTAATTCATCAATGCGAATGGTTGGCAGTCCCACACCAACAGGTACAGATTGGCCACCCTTACCACAGGTGCCTACACCGGGATCGAGTTTCAGGTCGCTGCCAATCATCGATACTTTTTGCAGTACTTCGTGACCTGAACCAATCAGGGTTGCGCCTTTAACAGGGTATTGGATTTGTCCATTTTCCACATAATAGGCTTCGGAGGTGGTGAAAACAAATTTACCCGATGTAATATCCACCTGACCACCACCAAAATTCACGGCATAAATACCTCGATCCAGTGATGCGATAATATCGTCCGGATTATCGTTACCTGCCAGCATAAATGTATTGGTCATACGCGGCAGAACCGGATGTGCGTACGATTCGCGGCGGCCATTACCGGTTGCTTGCATGCCCATCAGACGCGCATTCTGTCTGTCCATCAGATAACCGGTAAGAATACCATCCTCAATGAGCACAGTGCGATTGGTCTCTGTGCCTTCATCATCAATGGTGAGTGAACCACGGCGCTCTGGAATGGTGCCATCATCAACTACTGTAATACCTTTGGCAGCAATGCGTTGCCCCATCTTATCCGAGAATACGGAGCTTCCCTTGCGATTGAAATCACCTTCAAGGCCATGACCGATGGCTTCGTGCAGCAGAATACCCGGCCAGCCCGGGCCTAATACCACCGGCATATTACCTGCAGGCGTATCGTGGGCATCGAGATTAAGCAGGGCCAGACGTACAGCTTCATGCACCATGCGTCTGGCTTCATCACCCTGCGTCAGACGAGACAGGCCAAAACGTCCGCCACCACCGGCAGAGCCGGTTTCACGTTTACCATTCTGTTCAACAACAACGGAGATATTCAGACGCACCAGCGGACGGGCATCCTGCATATGACAACCGTCCATACGGATAATATGAATGTCGGAAAATGAAGAGGATATATTAGCAAAGACCTGCACCACACGCGGATCGAGTTTTCTGGCCAGTGCATCAAGCTCTTCGAGCAAATGTTTACGCTGTAGAAAATCGACCCCATCAGCCGGATTCATAGCTTGGTACAGTGCTCTTGGTGCATTTTCCCCCTGATGAATCGAGACAGAGGCAACGTTTTGCCCACTCTCGGCAATAGCACGGGCCGATTTGCCTGCCTGTATTAAAGCGGCAGCATCAAAACGATCCGTATAGGCGTGCCCGGCTGATTCACCCTTGATCACACGAGCACCCATACCCTGATGGGTGGAGGCGGATACATGTTTTACACGTCCTTCCTCCAGTGCCAGTGATTCAGACACACCGTGTTCGATATAGAGATCACCATCATCGGCCTGGGCCGGTAACATTTGAGAGAGCACCGATTGCAATGTTTCAATGGCGATGGGGAGCTGAGAATCAGGGGTAGGGTGGTTCGCTTGTTGTGGCATAATGGCAATCGTCGTATATAGCTATCAGGTGTCAAGGGTCTTGGAGGTTATAAGCATGGCAATCGCATTAAAACATTAAAAGCATTTACCGCAGAGTACGCAAAGTTACGCAGAGTAAACCATTGTTTTATATGGATAAGTAAACTTATCTAAGGAGAGAGCTACAGGGGGTGGAGAGATTATACAGCAGTATACTACATGCAAAAACAGCTTGAATCTCAACCAACCCGGTAAATCTTTCTCTCACAAGGTTAGTCTTTGACTTACTCTGCGTAACTTTGCGTACTCTGCGGTGAAAAAATGCTGAATAAGACTATAAAAGACAATTTATTTTAATGCGATTGCCCTGTACGCCATGGATACAGGTGCTAGGCATGAGTTCTTGTTCACTTTCCAGAATAAAAACATAGCCAGCAGGAAACTTATCAGGATTATTTCTTACTGCCTCGTTGATTTGTTAAAACAGTCAAAACATCAAATGAATAATCGACATAAACACCATTCTCGGCATCATCAATAGCAGGCTGTAGTATGGCTTTCAGCCTGGCCAGCTTCAGCTCGTAAAGCAACGCCTTGTTGGTATCAATATTGCGAATCGCTTCGCGTACAAACTCGCTGGCATTATTATACATTGATTTGCGGGGAATCAGGAATAAGGTCTGTCGCGCAACGGGATTACCGCTGGTCAGATGAGCAACAATGTATTTATAATAACCTTGACGCTCATATTTATTGTATTTACAATAACCTCATGCAATATGAATGGGATGAGCAAAAAAATCAGCAGAATATTATTAAGCATGGTGTTGATTTTTCGCTTACCGCCTGTTTTGAATGGTCAGAAGCAAAAGTGATCGAAGATGACCGTTTTGATTATGGCGAAGCCCGCTTTATTGCTCATGGACTGATCGGTGAGAGACTTTACGCCATAGCTTTTACGCTTCGCGGTGAAACTGTTCGCACCATCAGCCTTCGCAAAGCCAATAAACGTGAGGTGAAACTTTATGAACGCACAACATAAGCGCATCATGTCGGATGAAGAAGATGCTGCCATCAATGCAGGTATCGCCACCGACCCTGATAACCCTGAATGGACTAAAGAGTTGTTTGCCAAGGCAACATCTGTGGAAGATTCAAACCTGCCTGAATCATTCAAGCGTGTTGCAAAAGGCGGCCGGCCACGAAAGAGCACCACCAGACAGATCACTACTATGCGGCTACCTATTGATGTGATCGAGTTCTTCAAGGCTGGCAGTAAAGACGGTAAAGGCTGGCAGACGCGCTTGAACAGCGTGCTTGAGGAATATGTGAAGACGCATAAGCGTGGCTGATTGCTGCTGTTCACCTAAACAGAACAATCAATAATCGGGGATAGTGTATTTTCTTCCAGACTGACAAGCTCTGGCTTCTCTCTAAAAAAGCAGTCAAACCATTAGCCACGAATTAACACGAATTTCTAAATTCAAACTATTAATGACCAGGCTCAGGCATAAATTACCCCTACCCAAAGCAGCCTTGAATGGGTGATTCAATAATTTTCATGATGATATCCCTTGCTCAGATAGCACAAAACGCGATGAAAAATCTTCTATGTGATGGAGGATTTCAATGAGTGTATCAGCAAGTCTGAAAGCCTTGTTAAGGATAGCCGCTTGAATCTCTGGATCATCACTCATAACAGCTTCACTCCAGTCTCTTTGGCAATACGATAAATGTTTCTTTTTGAATTTGAAAAGTCTGGAATTCTGTCAACCGCATGCCCTGTTATACGCCTAGCGTTTCAATAGGGAAATGGTGCAACTCCTTGTCCACCGTTGCCAAAGTCATATTCTCCAGTTTCGCCTGCGCAGCAAGCATCCGGTCAAAGGGATCCCTGTACGGTATATCCCACGACCCGGCAAGCTGTGCATGCTCCACGCCAACAGGCAAGAAAGTTCTCTAATCAGGAATCTGTTTAACAGGCACTATCTACAAAAACCTGCTTTTTCGCCTCTTTGTTCAAGCAAGGCACAATAAAAACCAAGCCGGCCTGAAGATTTCACCACCCTGGCAACCTCGCCAGACCTTTTTTCTTGTGCCGTGATAAAATAATCTAAAATAAGCTGATGACTATCGGCATCAAGATATCGCCAGGAGAACAGACTGAGTTGTACAATAGTCGGCAGTGTTGCGCTTTCCCAGGGCCCTGTCTGTAACAACTGCAGCAGTGATCGCTCGAACTCGTCATCAAACATGTTCAAACGCGCCCTGGAGAGGGCCAGATTCATCCAGCCATAAGGCCATGCCGGCCGGTTCTGAGTAACCTGCCAGTAGTAGACAATGGCCTGCTCGCCATAAAGTTTTTTTTCACGCCAACTCTTCTCCATTTTCGCACTGCGATAGTCGTACAGGCGACCCACTGCATTTAACATCGTTGCATTGTCTTCATTGCCTTGCAATGAAGAGAGGGCAAACAGCTCCAGTTCTTGCCATTCAGGCAGCGTTGCCGCATCGCTGTGCGCATACCAACGATCCAGCATGGCATTCACACGGTATTGATTAAGATATGCTGTTCCAGATAACAGCGCCTGAAATAACAGGTAGACCAGTGCGCCGAGAAACATAACGCCACATGCCTTTGTAAACGCATTCAACTTACCGTCATCAGACTCGCCTTGCCTGCCCGTCACCGTTTTATGCATGGTCAAACATATCATCATGCGGAAATCTGTCGGGATTATTCCTGACCGCCTCATTCTCCCGATCGGTATCAATGCCATATATCTCAGTCATACAACCTTAACCTTAACCACGAATTTCACGAATGAACACGAATTTATTACTCTCATTTGCAGGAATGTAGCTCATACTCATATGTAATCGACTCCATCATCATGCAACACTTAACTGAATCTCTGGTCAGGTTAAGGGTGATAACATCCTGCAGGTCTGCCTCCTGCTCAAGCTCAATTACTGAGGGCCTGGTCAGTCACTCATAATGCGTCCAGCAGCGCAGCACATGAATCGTGTGTTGATCCATATCAACGGAATAGACCAGACGATGCTTGATATTAATCCGACGGGAATAATATCCGTTCAGGTTTCCCACCAGAGCCTCATATCTGGGTGGATTGACAAATGGATCATGCTGCATGCTTTGCAACAACGATATCACTTTCGATACCAGGCCTGTTTGCTTGACCTTTTTCATATCTTTCACAGCCTGTCTGGAAAGTACAACCGCCCAGGTCAAGACTCCAGATTCTCCAAGGCGGTCCCTGCTGACAACGGCTCGGCAGCTGCCTCAAGGATCGAATCTACAAGTCCAGCGAACTGGTTGAGATAAAGTGTTTCCTCAACTGACCTCCAATCTGCCTCTCCAAGAACCACAAAATCACCACCATTACGGCGTTTCACCCTGAGTACATCATGATTATTGATACACTCATCAACCTTTGCTTTGAGTGTTTGCCTAAATTCATTTGCAGTTGTTTCAAGCATCATCAGCCTCCATCGCTACAGACACTAGAACCGTACCGAAACTCAGTACCACTGTCAATCCACTTCCACCCGTGGCAGAATACTTTTTGAAGATATAAGTCAGATGAGAATTATTGGACCCTCAAACCTTCACCCATGATCAAACATACCACCGACTAAGCTCCAGGGATTATCATAGACAAGGGCACGCGCCTCTTTCTCTCCTATAATCGCAGATGCAGCCTGCAGACCCTCTGAGAGCTGCGGCGGTCTGAAGTTAAGATTATGGGCATCCGTTGCCAACAGTGAAACCCAACCTTGCCGCAGCATATATTCAGCTGCCGCACGAGAGGTCTCACCAAATCGACCCGCCACCGAAGCAGCAGTCAGTTGTAACATACAACCCATCTCAATAAACGGGCACACCTTGTCACAATTATGCATCATCTCTTTATTGCGTTCAGGATGCGCAATAAGCACTGCAACACCTTTCCCCTGTAGCCAGCCAATCAGCTGCTCTGTACCCGGCGGAATATGGCTATGCGGCAGCTCCAGCAACATCGTTCTGTTTCCATTCAGGCCAACATACAACGGGAGAGTGCCATCCATCAGCATCGGCAACACTTCGGGGCAGAGACGCACCTCGGCAGCCATCGCCACATGCAGTGGAATATTGTGTTCTTGTAAAGCAACGACAAACAGATCGAAGGCGGCAGCGATAGTGGATCTGCTGTTGTCATAGGTTCCGGGTTGAATATGCGGTGTGATCACCATATGGGTAATACCATTCGCAACAGCATGGCGGGCCAATACAAGCGATTGATCCATGCGCGCGGCACCATCATCAATACCGGGTAACAGATGGGAGTGAATATCAATCATGGATTAACGGTGACTAGTGATTGGTGAATAGCGATTAGTAACAAGCTCTAGTTTATTCATGAACGCCACCCTACCAGCCACTAATCACCAGTCACAGCACCTCAACTCTTGATCTCACTGTAACCATACTGATCATAATAACCGCTGTAACCATAACCACCGGCATCACGGGTATTGAATTTATTAAGTACAACCCCGGCAAAGGGCGCGCCATGCTCAACTAATCGCGCCACACCACTGCGCACTGCATGCTCATGTGTCGCATCGGCCTCAATCACATAGACCACCGCTTTGGCATATTGAGACAACACCAGCGCATCACTGACAGCCTGCAGTGGTGGGGAGTCGATCACGATGCGGTCATAATGTTTTTCCAGTACAGCAAGCATTTTGGCAAAGCGATCAGATGAGAGCAGCTCCAGCGGGTTGGGTGGCAGTAACCCACTGGGCAGCACATCAATACCGGCAGCATCCATATGGTGGATGCAATCCTTAAAATCTGCCGTGCCCGCCACAATGGAGGTAACACCCAGTTTTTGCTCGTGCAAATCAAACGCCACCGCCAGCGATGGGCGTCTGAGATCTGCCCCGACAAGCAGCACCTTCTCCATCTGCCCCATTGCTATTGCCAGATTGGAGGAGACAACGGTCTTGCCCTCCCCCGGCACAGATGATGTCACCAGAATAGTCTTGTGCGGATTATCCAGGCTCGACAGCACCAGACCCGTACGAATCGTGCGCATCGCTTCGGAAAAGGAGGCCAGCTTTGGATCAAGCATGGCATGAACCTGCTCTTTTCTATTGTTACTGTTTTCCTTAACGTATGGCAACAGACCAAGCATAGGCAGGTTCAACTTCTCGACAATATCATCCGTGCTTTTAAAGGTCTTATCCAGGGCTTCGTAGAGGAATGAGAGCAGCACACCAAACATCAGACTGGCAAAGAACGCCAGCAGGATAATCAGTTTCTTTTTCGGCTTGAATGGATACTCCGGCGGCACGGCAGCATCCGTAATGCGCGCATTGACATTCTGCAGTTCAATCGATTGCGCTGCCTCTTTCAAACGGTTGAGAAAGGTTTCATACAGCCCCCTGTTACTATCCACATTGCGCTTCAGCTCACGCAATTTCACACCCTTACGACCGATAGCATGCATTTTGACCTCCCCGCTGGCCAGTGCATGTGTTGCCGCATTCAATTCCGATTGCGCCGTGATCAAACGAGGATGTTTCGGACCATACACATCTCTCAGTTCATTATATTTTGTGCGCGCCATTAAAAGCCTGGACGTAAGTTCCTGCAGTTCCTTTGCTGCCAAGGTATTTACACCCTGCACATCGATCAACCCATGGCTCTCTTTGTAGGTCTGAAGCTGTTGATCCGACTCTTGCAAACTGTTTT
>CAYZJL010000073.1:0-9662 GCA_964478615.1 uncultured Zetaproteobacteria bacterium | reverse complement strand
AGCCCAAGGGGGTTACTTTATGACAGCCTACCCACACGATTTCGTGAAGCGCCAATTTTTTAAAGATGTATAGTCCGAACACGTTGCATCGCTGGGTACTTATGAACTGGATATTTGTACAGGTCAGTGGACCAGTTCGGCAGTGCTTGATCAGATTTTCGGCATTGATGCGCATTTTTCGCGCGATGTAGAAGGCTGGCTAGGTCTGGTACATGCCGATCACCGCGAAGAGATGCAGCGTTATCTGGCCGAGGATGTATTAACCGAACATCACCTTTTTGATCATCAGTATCGCATTATCAGGCGATCCGATGCTGCCGAGCGCTGGCTGCACGGGCGTGGTGAACTGGCATTCGATGCGGATGGTGAAGCCATCAGTGTGGCGGGCACCATTCAGGATATTACAGCCCAGAAGCTGGCTGATGATAAGTTGCGCAAGCTGTCGCGTTCGGTGGAGCAGGCGGGTGAATCTATTTTGATTACCAATCGCAAGGGCATTATTGAATACGTCAATCCGGCCTTCACCGAATTGACCGGCTATAGTGCTGATGAAGCAGTGGGAAAATCACCTGTGCTGCTTAATAGCGGCAAACAGGACAAGGCATTTTACGCCGAACTGTGGAGCACCATTCTATCCGGTAAAACATGGCGAGGTTCTGTGGTGGATCGCAAGAAAGAGGGCACACTCTATCCGGCCATGCTGACCATTTCGCTATCCACCGATGAAGGTGCGAAGTGACCCCTGTCTTTCATCGGCATTCAAAATGATCTGACCGAGCTCCGGGCGCTGGAAGATAAGTTTCATCAGGCCCAGAAAGTGGAGGCAATCGGTACGCTGGTGGGCGGCATTGCACTGACTATTCTGGATGTGGTGATGCCCAAAATGGGCGGCAAGGAAGCAGCCGATAAGATTCGCAGCCTTGCTGCTTCGGCCCCGATTCTGTTTTCCACCGGTTATGATCAGGCCAATGTGTTGGATAAAGAGATAATCTCCACAAGCTGTGATGTGGTGAATAAGCCTTATACGATGGTTGAGCTGAGCCACAAGATCCGCAATCTGATTAACTAACCCAGTAGAACAATCGCTTGAATCTAGCGCAATATGAATATCAGTTGCAAAACAGCGATGTGAAAAAAATATAGCTTAGGGGTTGAAACCCTGAACGCGGACTCCTATATACCAATCTCAGAGTTAAACCTCACATTTTGATTGAAGGAGAAACAAAGATGACAACAAAGGTCCGTCCTTTACATGATCGCGTAATCGTCCGTCGCTTGGATGAAGAAGAAAAATCTGCTGGTGGAATCATCATTCCGGATTCAGCTAAAGAGAAGCCGGTTCAGGGCCTGGTTATCGCAACAGGTAAAGGCAAAAGTCTTGAAAACGGCGAAGTGCGTCCGTTAGACGTGAAAGAAGGCGATACTGTCATCTTCTCAACCTATGCTGGTACTGAAATTAAGTTGGATAGTGAAGATTTCCTGATGATGCGTGAAGACGACATCCTGGGTGTCATCGAATCTTAATGGATTGATGCCTGTCCTGATCTGGATAGTGATAAAGGTTCCGCGTTTGATTTGTTAGAACGCAATAGTTAAAAATAGAAAAAGTTACAACGTTATATAGATAAAACAGGAGATTGAAGAATGGCTAAAGAGATTCAATTCGGCGAAGATGCACGCGCCAAGATGATGATCGGCGTAAATAAACTCGCCGATGCTGTAAAAGTAACATTAGGCCCCAAAGGCCGTAACGTGGTTTTGGATAAATCATGGGGCGCACCAACCATCACTAAAGATGGTGTTTCTGTTGCCAAGGAAATCGAGCTGGAAGACAAGTTCGAAAACATGGGCGCACAGATGGTTAAAGAAGTGGCTTCTAAAACTGCCGATATCGCAGGTGACGGCACCACGACTGCAACTGTACTGGCTCAGTCTATCGCTAAAGAAGGCGTAAAAGCTGTAGCTGCAGGCATGAATCCAATGGATCTGAAACGCGGTATCGATAAAGCGGTAAAGGCTGTTGTTGCTGATCTGGCTACATTGTCCAATGAAGTTCAGAATCAGGAAGAGATTGCCCAGGTTGGTACGATCTCTGCCAATGGTGATGAAGAAATCGGCAAGATCATTGCAGATGCTATGGACAAAGTCGGTAAAGAAGGCGTGATTACTGTTGAAGAAGCCAAAGGTCTGGAAACAGAGCTGGACGTTGTTGAAGGCATGCAGTTTGATCGTGGTTATCTTTCTCCTTATTTTGTTACTGACACTGAGCGTATGGAAGCAACACTGGATGCGCCATACATTCTGTTGTTTGAAAAGAAAGTATCAAACATGCGCGAATTGCTGCCAGTATTGGAAGCTGTTGCACGTACCGGTAAGCCATTGTTGATCATCGCTGAAGATATCGAAGGCGAAGCGTTGGCTACATTGGTAGTGAACAAGGTGCGTGGTGTTGTCAACGTAGCTGCGGTTAAAGCACCTGGTTTCGGAGATCGTCGTAAGGCGATGATGGAAGACATGGCTATTCTGACCGGTGGTAAAGTGATCTCTGAAGATCTTGGTCTGAAATTGGAAAACGTTACCCTGGAAGATCTGGGTACTGCTTCTTCCATCAAGATCACCAAAGATGCGACAACTATCGTTGATGGTAGTGGCGATAAAGCTGCTATCGAAGGCCGTGTAGCGTTGATCCGTAAGCAGGTTGAAGATTCTACTTCCGATTATGATAAAGAGAAAATGCAGGAACGTCTGGCTAAATTGGCTGGTGGTGTTGCAGTAATCAAAGTCGGCGCAGCCACTGAAGTTGCCATGAAAGAGAAGAAAGACCGTGTTGATGATGCGTTGCATGCTACACGTGCAGCAGTTGAAGAAGGCATCGTTGCTGGTGGCGGCGTTGCATTGATTCGTGCGCGTGCATCCTTGGATAACGTCTCTGGTGCTAACCATGATGAAGATACCGGTGTTAAAATCATTCGTCGCGCGCTCGAAGAGCCGTTGCGTCAGATTGTTTCTAACGGTGGTGGTGAAGCCTCTGTTGTGGTCAACGAAATTGCCAACAACACAGGCCATTATGGCTATAATGCTCAAACAGAAGAGTACGGTGATCTGGTTAAAATGGGTGTGATTGACCCAACTAAGGTTACCCGTTCAGCGCTTCAGTACGCAGCATCTATTGCTGGTCTGTTGATCACAACTGAAGCGATGATTGCAGATATCCCTGCACCGGAAGCTCCAGCTGCACCAGATATGGGCGGCATGGGTGGCATGGGCGGCATGGGTATGTAAAATCTGCTTGTATAAGCAGGATTTACATCAGTCGTTTCATTGCTGATATGTTAAAAAGGGCGGTTCCGAAAGGGCCGCCCTTTTTTATTTCAGATTAGTAAATGCCTACAGCGGCCGTACCAAGTTCGAGTCCTGCTTGGGGAACTTAGAGTTACTCGAATCTATGTGATCGAATGATTGTTTCCGGCCGGAAACAGTCAGTCAGAAATTGAATTGAATCACCTCGTTCCAATGGTGCCCAGTTTTATCCGGACTGGGGAGCCGGACAGGACTCGAACAGATGAGCAAATAAAGATATTTATTTGCTCTGTTGCTCAATGCGATGCCGTACCATTGCTCGCTCTTTTTTGAACTATCGCGCTACCCAGAGCAACCCCATTGCTCTGGGTAGCTTGCTTAGGTAGCGTGCCGATTCCTTAAATGCGGGTGAATCGGGCTGTAGTTGTGGCTATTCATCTTATTCTTTATTACTGGGGTTCATCATGCTCGAATCAATGCGTAAACATGCGAAGTCTTGGGTCGCAAAAATCATCCTTGGCGGTATCGCGCTGTCGTTTGTTTTATGGGGTGTTGGTGATTATTTTACAGGTGGTAATACAGAGCCGGTAGCAACCATTAATGATTCTCCAGTCAGTAATGCTGAGTTTTATCAGGCTTATAACCGCCAGATCAACTATTACCGTTCCATGCTGGGTAAACAGTTTTCCAAGGATTTGATTAAATCACTGAATGTGAAAGACACTACCTTACAAACGATTATCAACCGTAGAATAATGCTGAACAGCGCAATGGAACTGGGCCTTACAGCGCCGAATGCGGTCGTGTTAGCAACCGTTACAAACAACCCTTCATTCCAGTCTGCCGGTGCATTTGATCCCCAACGCTATCAGGTACTAACGCGTAATATGGGCTTTGGATCAGAGCAGGACTATGAAAATGATGTGCGTCTGAATGTGATGGTTGATGCATTGCAGCAGGCGATTGTTGGTTCTGTGCACGTAAGTGAGGCTGAAATTCGTGAACGTTTTGATCGTGAATATGAGCAGCGTGTGTTGGCCGCTATTGTGGTTGATCCGGTTTCAGTGATGGATCAGATAACCGTATCTGAGGCTGATGCCAAAGCTTGGTATGAATCACACAAAGGTGATTATCAGTCGCCACTGCGTATTAAAGTGAATACAGTGGAGATTGATCCGCGCGCATTGGCTGTAGATTTGAGTGTGGATGAGACAGACATTCAGGCTGCATATAATGCGAAAAAAGATAGCTTTGTAGAACCTGAACAGCGTAAAGCACGTCATATGCTGATTAAAGTGAAATCGGACACATCAGAAACAGAACGTCTTGCAGCCCGCACCAGGATGGAAGCGCTACAAGCACGTATTAAGGCTGGTGAAAGTTTCGCTAAGCTGGCTAAAGAGGCATCTGAAGACAGTACCGCAGATAAAGGTGGTGACCTGGGCTGGGTCAAGCCGGGTGCCATGGTAAGTGCATTTGACCAGGCTCTGTTTGCCATGCAGAAGGGAAGTGTCAGCGGCATTGTTGAGACGCAGTTCGGTTATCATCTGATTCAGTTGGATGATATTCGCCAGGCCACTACAAAAAGTTTTGCCGATGTGAAAGAGACATTGCGTAATGATTTGCTACAGTCTGCAGCCAATGATGAAGCATATAAGTTGTCAGAGGATTTGGATAATGCGTTGGGCATGGAAGATTCGTTGAAAGCGGCGGCTGATGCTCTGGATTTAAAAGTGCTCTCAAGCAGTGCTGTCAGCATGCAGGAAGCTGAGGTGACGCCAATGCTCCTGGATGCTGAAATTCGCTCTAAAGCGTTTGCTACACTGCCAGGTCAGCCTGTTGAAATCGTTGAAACGAGCAGCGGTAGTTTTGTTGCGTTTGAAGTGGTTGAGCGAAGTGAACCGGATGCGTTGCCATATGAAAATGTAGCGAGAAAAGTGAAGGCGCATGCTAAACTGGATGCAGCCAATACAAAGGCACGTGAAATCGCTGATGCTATTCGTGCATCGACAGGGAAATCACTGGACCAATTGGCACAGGAATATGGTCAACCCAAGTACATTTCTAAACCACTGCGCAGTAACGGTGTGGGTGATACAGCCTCATGGTTGAGCCGTAGTTTGCTTGATCGTGCTTTCAACAGTGCTTCAGGCAATTGGCTAAATCAATCTATCAGTGTGCCTCAGGGTTATGCGGCGGTACGTGTTGAGAAAACAATCGCTCCTGCTGACGATGAGTTCAATGGTAAAAAAGAAGCGATTCGTAAAGAGGTAGAGAAAGCCAAGGGTGCGGTTCGATTTGCGCGCTTTATGGCCTCAGTCCGTGACCGTTATGATATTGTAATCAATCAAAGAGAGATGGAGCGCTTTTAAAAGTAACACTATTTTGATGAATGATTAAACCCTGCCGCTTGCGGTGGGGTTTTTATTTTGTGGGTAAATAAGCCTGAATAGCTGATAGCAGCTCTGCATCTGCATGCCCTTGCTGCGGTAGTAGCCATAAAGGTTGTTCTTTAGGCCACTGGCCTTGCAATTTCACTGCATCTTTGGCCGTGATGACGATATGTTTGCCAAGTTTTAATATGTCGCTGACATCATTGGCACTGAATGCATGATGATCTGGATACGTTTTATAACCTGAGAGCATCAGCCCGGTGCTTTTTAAATCATTGAAAAACCGTTCAGGCCTAGCGATAGCCGTAACAGCATGGATGCTAGTCGGCTTGGAAACACCTGTTTCCATCAGATCAATCAGATTGCGTGGTGTAGTAAGCCATTGCCATTCATCGCTATTGCCAAGTGCTTCGCAAAGCTGTTTGTTGGAGGCACTACCGGTGCGGATAATAATGTCGGCACGGGCAATCGACTCGACTGGTTCACGTAAGGGGCCAGCGGGAATAGCATGACCATTGCCGATGCCTTCAACAGGAATGAGTACAATATCGCAGCAGCGTTCCATATGTCTATATTGAAAGCCATCATCAAGAATCAGCAGGTCACCCAGCTCTGCGGCCATCTGGCTTGCAGCGGCCCTGTCCTCAGCTGCAATCACCGGGCAGCTTGATAGTTCAGCCAGCATTTTCGCCTCATCTCCGACGCATGCAGCTTGATCATTACTGTTGATATATTTAGCCGTTCTATTTTGACCACCATCACCACGACAGAGAATAACCGGCCTATACCCCTGAGCTTTTAGTTGTTCTGCCAACCACAAGACAAATGGTGTTTTGGCACTACCACCGGCTGTGATATTGCCTACGGAGATCATCGGCAGGGCAGGTTTCACTTTGTTTGCAGCGCGCCTGTTCAAATGAATTTGACTGATGCCTGCATATATTGGTTCGATACAACGCAGCCATAAAGGCGGTGGTGAGGGATCCCACCACATCTGTTCGAACCAGCTGTGGATGTTAGACATCGGAGGTGGGATCTTGTTCATTTGATCGATCTGTTGTGGGTAACCATCGGTCGATAGCACCTAGCATACGATCAAGTACATGCGAACGATCTTCAATGAAAAATGCTGCATTGCCATGCAGCTCTTTGAGCTCTTGCGGATGTGTAAGCAGCCGACACACGGCCTGCTCAAGCTCCTGATCATCGGAACATATGATGGCCGCTTCAGCCATTTGCATTTCGGTCATGATTTCACGGAAGTTTTGCACATGTGGGCCGCTCACAACTCCGCGTCCACACACGGCTGCTTCGAGTGGGTTGTGTCCACCAATGTTTTCTAAACTGCCGGCAATGATAACGGCATCAGCAACACAGTATAAATCTGTTAGCAGCCCCATGGCATCAAGCAGCAGCAGATCGTTATTGATCTCAGCTGAATCTGCTTCAGACCAGCGTGACAAAGAGAGTCCACGTTGGCGGATTAAATCTGCTACCTGGTCAAAACGTTCGGGGTGACGTGGTACGATCACTGTCAGCAGTTCAGGGCATGCTGCATGCCATGCGGGCCACATATCCAACAGGCGGGCATCTTCACCCGCATGTGTACTGGCGATGACTAGAATAGGGCGAGAGCCTGTGGCATCAAGTTTCCGGCGCAGGGCGCTTGCGTCCACGTTAGGGGCACTGACGGCATATTTTAAATTCCCTACGACTTGCACATTCGATGGTGTTATCCCCAGAGCAATCAAACGATTTCGATCTGTATCACTTTGTGCCAAAAAAAGGTTCACGGGAGCTAACCAGCGTTTCCATAACCAGGATGAAGCTTGATAACGCGGAAATGAACGATCTGAAATGCGTGTATTGATGCCAATGACGGGAATATTTTGTTTGCAGCAGGCAGCTAGCATACCTGGCCAGAATTCGGTTTCTGCCAGCAGTAGCAACGCCGGTTGCAAATAGCGAATCATACGTGACATCGCAGTGGGTAAATCCCACGGTAGAAAAGCCACGGATAGATCGTTGGCAGATATATGATGCTTCAACAGCCGTTCCGCATGACTGAAACCGGTTGCTGTGACTACAGTCAGGTGTATGTGATGCCCCTGTTTGCTCAGGGCCTTGATTAAAGGGGTAACGGAGCTTACTTCACCCACTGAACAGGCATGTAACCAAACGCAACCAGGTTGAGGGGCTGGTAAATCAAGCGTGAATTGCTGTCGCCATTTAATGGGTGGATGATGCATTGGCGTATTGGAACAGGAAGCCGGGCTTAGCGCCAGTCTCCCGCCATCTCGTGTTATTCAATAGTGGCCTGCTTATTGCTACTATTTTGAACATACTGCACATAAGGGATGCCACTATGATTATAACTGTACTTTCGATCGCAGCAATTCTGTACCTGGCTCTGCAACTGGAAGATAAAATAAGTCTGCCTTCACCGGTTGGCTTGATCGCCTTGTCTATGGGTTTTCACGCCCTGTTTGGTGATCTGTTTATGCTTACCGGCGATGCTCAACATTTTGCGGCATTGGTGATTCTATTGCTGCCAATTCTCCTTATTGCAGATTCGCTTGAGTTGAAGCTGGACGATCTCAAAGAGCATGGCTTGAGTCTTTTTTATCTGGCTGTGGTGGCTGTATCACTTTCAGTAATCACCGCTCTGTTGGTAGGTGATACACTGTTTGGCGAATATAATCTCTCTTTTGCCTCCATTATTCTGTTGTTCGCCATGGTGTTAGCAACCGATCCGGTATCGGTGGTGAGTATCTTCTCCAACTTCGAACTGCCGCATAAGTTAAAAATATTGTGCGAAGGTGAAAGCCTGTTCAATGATGCGACCGCATTGATCGTGTTTGTTTTTATTGGTCTCTATGCACTTGAAGGTGGTGAGGTTACATTCGCTTATGTGATGGAAACCAGTGTGGTGGTGGTGGTCGGTTCTGCGCTGTTTGGTGCATTTATCGGTTATCTTGGTTTGATCGCGATGAAAACAACCACAAACCGTATTGCTGAATTGCTGGTGTTGATTTTGACAGGCTATGGTGCGTTTGAACTATCCGAACACTTTTATCTGTTGTTGAATATATTCGGAGCGCATTCACATATGCATCTCTCCGGTATTCTGGCCTGCATATTCTCGACCGTGACAGTGCACCACGTGATGAGTAAAGCGGTTGAAGCAGATGATGTGCAGTTGGAGATAGATGAAAACAGCATTCAACGTGAGTCGATGGTTGAGTCGAGTTCACGTAATCTGATTCAACATGCCATTTATAAGATCAAAGTCACGGTAGAAGAACGTGATCGTCATATGCGCAGCAAAGAAGATATTCAGTTGTTGGCGATTGTGGCCAATACCATGCTATTTGTAGCCATGGCAGAGATCGTGGATATGGATCTGTTATGGCAATATAAGACAGAGATTCTCGTGATGTTTTTAGCTACGACAGTGATTCGTGCTGCCATGATGGCCAAGTTTGCCATGATTACCAATCAGACGGATAAAATGACCAATGTGAATTTCCGTTGGTGGGGCGTGTTGACCTTTGCCGGTATTAAAGGTGGTCTGTCTGTAGTGATGTTGATGATGATTCCTGAAAGTTTTGAACATCTGGAAATGTTTAAGGCGATTGTGGTCGGTGTGATCATGCTCTCTACCTTTATCTATTCATTTATCCTGTTGGCGATTATCGGAAAGAACAGAGAGATTTTTGCTCAGGAGCTGGAAGAAGAGGGTGGCCATCACTGATTGATAACGTTTTCTTTTTTCATTCGTCAGAACGATAAAAGGCCCCGCGATCGCGGGGCCTTTTCAAATGATGTCTGATGCCTAAGGGAGGGGAGGAGGGTGGCACCAGACAGGTGAAACACTAGGGCTGAGCAATGAGTGAGATGTTAAGTGTAAATTAAAAAATATTGTAACTATTCAGCAGCCATCATAAAGGCAGGCATTTTGCTGTCAAA
>CAYZJL010000072.1:0-9748 GCA_964478615.1 uncultured Zetaproteobacteria bacterium | reverse complement strand
ACAATACGTCAGTTTTTGAGCAGAGAAAATTACCAACCCTTGTCTTTATAAAATAATCATACGGCAAACCGTAACAGATATATGCAAACATCTTTTGCTGAATGGATCAAACCTGTTTACCCTTGCGACCTCAAAGGTTAACGAGTGAGCTGGGAGAGTATTGATGCGTTATGATTGGACAGTAGATGAAATTGAGGCACTGTTTAAACTGCCCTTTAATGATCTGATGTGGCGTGCCCAGCAGGCCCATCGTGCCAATTTTGATGCCAATGAAGTGCAGTTATCTACATTGCTATCTATTAAAACAGGTGGTTGTCCTGAAGATTGTAAATATTGTCCGCAGTCCTCACGTTATAACACCGATGTTGAATCTGAGCTGTTGATGAAAAAGACGCAGGTGATTGAAGCAGCCAAAGCGGCAAAAGAGAAGGGTGCGTCGCGTTTCTGTATTGGTGCTGCATGGCGTGAACCAAAGGGCCGCGCTTTCGGTTTGGTTTGCGACATGATTTCCGAGATCAAAGAGCTTGATATGGAAGCATGTGCTACGCTCGGTATGCTCACTCCGGATCAGGCCACCAAACTCAAGGCTGCAGGTCTGGATTATTACAATCACAATCTTGATTCTGATCCTGAATACTACAAACAGGTGATCAGCACCCGCACCTACGATGAGAGGCTCGATACCCTGAAAAATGTGCGCGCTGAAGGCATGAGTATCTGCTGTGGCGGTATCGTTGGTATGGGTGAATCTCGTCGTCATCGTGCTGGTCTGGTTGCGCAGCTTGCCCGCATGTCTCCGCATCCGGAATCTGTGCCGATCAATATGTTGGTGAAGGTGGAAGGGACTCCGGTTGCAGAAGATGAGCAGTTTGCAGAGAGACTGGATAACTTTGAATTCATCCGCACTATCGCTGTCTCTCGTATCACCATGCCGGGTTCTCATGTGCGCCTTTCAGCAGGTCGCGAAGAGATGTCTGAGGAGATGCAGTCGCTCTGTTTTCTGGCTGGGGCCAACTCGATCTTCTACGGTGAGAAGTTACTCACCACCGGTAACCAGGAGGCCAGCAATGATCAGCAGTTATTTGACAAGCTCGGTCTGCGTCCGATGCAGCACCCAACCCCGTCCAGTCGCCGTATGGTGAATGCTTAATACAAGAGTCGGGTCTGCTGCAAACAGTTAATGTTGGTCAATTACTGATTCTAGCTGAGTGAGTGCCAGCAACAGACGCATGTGTTTTGATGCGTTACGGCGTGCTTCAGGGCTGCTGGCTGTTGATTGCAGCAGGTATTCTGAACGATAGGCATCAATATTGGGCCAGTGGCGGTGCTGCTTCCACAGTTTTGTACCGATCTTGTCGAACTGTTTACCTGGATGTTCTAACAACTGGGTGATGGCGCGACTTTGTAAAAGCGTCAAGCGATGCAGCCATTCGCGGCGTAAATTGTGTGCATCTTCACCGCCCCAGTCCGGGCTGCGTAACGGTATCTCCATGATTTCAATCGGTAATATTTTTAGGCAAGCCTGACTGGCCAGAAGGCAGCGTTGCAGAGGGATGTTTAGTTGTGATGCGAGATGAACTGCGCAGGCTGAGCGCGCCATATGTGGCATGGCTGCCATGTGCAGGGCGTGCGTCTTTGACAGGTTGGAATTGGCGATATTGTCGACTAATTCTGCATGATTGCTGCCTGCCAAGGCGCTCAGGCCGGGGTCTGAGATGGTTTTCAGAAAACGGCAAAGGCCGCGTTTCTGTTTGTTGATCCAGCCTCTGTCTAGAGCTGAAATATTACACAAACGCAGCAGGCTTTCGGCAAACAGCATCAACTGCTCTTGCAGCGTACGTTGCAGATAGAGTGTGATTTCCAATTCCTGTTGCTTATCCCAGGTAGCGATACGCAGCGCTTTTGCACCAAGCACTGTTTCGGCAATCAACAGGGCCTCGACAATGTCACTGGTGCTGGCATCAAGCATGGTTTGTAAATGTAGTACAGAGGCAAGTCCGATATGATTGATAATATGATTGCTTGCCTGGGTGTGAATGATTTCACTGGCAAGAGGATGTTTGCTGAAATGACGGCCATACTTTTGATGCAATGCCTGTGGAAAATAGCTCTCCAGAAGGGCTTGGCTAAAGGAGCTGGCCTGGTGAAATGATTGCTCGGAGAGTTGCGTATGAATACGGTTTTTTTCTTGACCCAACAGAATGCAGAGCTGGGGTCTGAGATGTAATAATTCATTTTCTTCTATTCTAGGTGCTACGGCAGGATCAAGCCAGCCGAGCTCAGAAAGCTGGTCGCGCAACCGTTGCAGGCGGGGGGGGTGCTCAACGGCATCCAGCTCAGCTAAGGTTAATACGCGAGACTGTAAGAGGTTGTCATGCAGACATTGTTCGGTCACAGCATCGGTCAGCTTCTCCAGCAGTCTATTGCGTTGTTTCCCTTGCAGGGGGGGGGCTAGTGAAGCAAGTAAAATCTTTACGTTTACTTCATGGTCGGACATGTCCACACCGGCGGCATTATCCATGGCATCTGTATTGATAATGCCGCCGGTAGTAGCAAATTCGATGCGTGCTTTTTGTGTGAATCCGAGATTACCCCCTTCACAAACCACCTTGCAGCGCAGTTCAACAGCATCGATACGTACAGGGTTGTTGGCCGGGTCGCGCACATCCGCGTGGCTTTCATCGCTGCCTTTAACATAGGTGCCAATACCACCGTTATAAAGCAGATCTACAGGGGCTGAGAGGATGGCCTGAATCAGCGCTTCACCTGATAAGGCATCGCTGCTCATACCGAGGGCACTTTGAACGCTACTTGAAAGGGTGATGCTCTTGGCGCTGCGTTCAAATACACCACCACCAGCGCTGATGAGGGAGGAGTCGTAGGCACCCCAACCACTGCCAGAGCAGAACAGGCGTTGGCGTTCGGCAAAAGATAGGTCTGGATGATCGGGCCATGGATCAATGAAAATATGCTGGTGATTAAAGGCTGCGATCAGTTGCAGGCAAGGGTTTAATAACATGCCATTGCCGAAGACATCACCGCCCATATCACCAATGGCGACACATCGTATCGGATCGCGGCTGGCATCAATACCAAATTTGGCAAAGTGGTGGGCGGCACATATCCATGCGCCACGTGCGGTAATACCGACTACTTTATGATCATAACCGTGCTTACCACCGCTGGCGAACGCATCATCAAGCCAGAAGCTGAGTGCTTGAGATTCTGCATTGGCATCATCTGAGAAGCGTGCCGTACCTTTATCTGCAGCGACAACAAGATAGGGGTCATTCTGATCCTGCTCAGCCACTGTGATGCCTTCAGGCGGAGTGATTGTTCCGTGCTCTAAATTATCGGTTAGTGCAAGCAGGGTACGAATGAAGTTGCGGTATTGTTCAAGAATGAAATCAGCACTTTGGCCACCTCTGATGACAAACCCACCTTTGGAACCGGTCGGTACGATCTGACCGTTTTTCACCGTCTGGGTACTCATTAACTCCAGTACTTCGGTACGGAAGTCGGATGGGCGATCAGAGAAACGTAAGCCTCCACGCGCAATGGGGCCAGCTCGCAGGTGGATGCCTTCAACATGTACACCATGTACGAATATCTCACGATAAGGTTTTGGATGCGCTGCAAAGCTCAACCGGGCTGTATCAATCTTAATGCCAATTGGCATGTTCGTCTGTCGTATAAACGCGTTGGTTCTCAATCCTGCTTCGACCAGTTCCGCCAGGGCACGGAACCAGCGATCATCACTTAAACTGGCCACTTTCACCATCGCTTCGTGAAAGCTTGAGCGTGCTTGGATAAGAAAATCTTCGGGCATGGCGATGAGATGATGGGCTGCAAACAGGTGGTGCAGTGCAGCGCTCACCTCTGGATGGCGCAACATCATATCTGAAAGCGGCAGCTTGGCGGCATCAGGCATCAGTTGGATGAGATGATTGCGCAAGGTGATCAAGTGAGAAACCGCTTCAATGTCGAGGCTGGCTCGGATCATCAATGCATTGATGATGTCATGATCAGCCTCATTGTTGAGCACCAGCGCTAGTCCACGTCTAAGCCGCATGGCATCATCGTTTTTTAAATGTCGCCCCGCCCGACAGGTTAATGCGCTGATATGGATGCAGTTGTCTGATTCCGGGGAACCAAAGGGGATGACAGACTCCTGCACCGGATCGAGATCAAATGCACGGATAATATCGACCAGTGTACCAAGCGATGGTTGCTGCAGGGAGTAAATATGCAGCTCCACATCATGACGGGATCCACTTTTTGCCCGGACGTGCACGCAGGTACGGCGATTGCCCAACACTCTTCGCCGCATCTGTACATCGCGGCTGAATTGCGCAGGAGAGAAAAGCTCCTGATAGAGGGGGGGGATAAGCTCAAGCTCTTTTAAGGTAGCGGGAATATCGAAGATATCTGCATGGCGCAGGACTTCTGCTTTTGCACTGTCTTTCCAGAATACAATGCAGTGACGAATCAGTGTGTGCAGGTCTTTTGTCTTGATGCTTTGTTTCTGTCGCTCAACGGCAATAAGGATGATGCGGTGCGGTCCAATGCCAAGGGATTCATATCCCTGTTGATTCAAACCGGCCTTGGAAAGGGCATCAAGCATGCGTTGCATTACCACCGGCCCGAATCGTTTCGCAGAGATGGCAATGAGCAGGGTATCGAGGTTGCCATGAAGTGATGGAATCATGTTGGCGACCACTTGCAAAGGATCAGCCAAGTCGATGATTGCTTTTAGAGGTTCCAGCCAGTCGTTGGCGTGGGTAGACAACAGGGCGCGTTTGGGCATGCGGTCAAACAGGGTGCGAATCTCGCGGCGATAGAAGGCTGAATGTAACATTAATGTGTCTTTGCCCAGAGATCGCCATTTATTGGCCAGAACAGGTAGATAACTGGCATTGGCATAGCGGGCACTGCGGGAGAAATGGCCAATGATGACAGAGGTTACCATCTGTGGTTTTTCTGCTGTTTTACCTGCTTGTAACCAGCTGATGCGTATCACTTCAATGCTGGCGGCGCTGTAGAGATAATGTTGGCTACTGCACAAGTTGATCCACTCGATACCTGCTTCTGTGGCAGCAGCAATGGCATCGATATCTGCAGCCAGGCCCGGGGCGACACGATTGAGTACGCGGCGGTTTTTCATTAACCCCAAACGCTTGTTCTGATGCTGTAATCCAAAATAGAGGTAGTGGTTATCGTTCATCCAATCCAGTAGCGCTGCGGCATCTGGTGCCTGTGCCATTAATTGTGCAATGGATTGCGCTGTATCTTTACGCATGCTGTGAAAATCGTGCACAGAGAGGTTCACGGCTTGCAGAATAGCCTGAATATCCAATCGAATGGGCTCAGGGTCTGGTGACATGGTGGCTGAGAGGTGTAGGGCAATGAACATGAAATTACCATCATTGGATGCATATAAATCATCTGCTTCAGGTTGTTTCAATTCAAGTTCGCAACCATCTTGCCCGCACTGCATGCGTGCAACCATGGTCTGCTGGCCAATCGGTTGAATGCCGCAACGGATCATATAACCTTTAATCGCATCCAGATAGAAGGCCTGATCAGGGCATCGAATGGTGAAGATATGCCGGTGTATATTGCCATGTGTAAGGGTACGGCAATGCATGGCGATATTATTACTTTTCCCCTTAGGCAGTAAGGAGAGAAAATCCTGTACCAAAGCCGCCATAAGTCTGGGTGGCACCCTGTCCATACGGTGCTGACTGCGGGCCTGGTCAAGCAAGTCGATGAGCTGATGGCGAAGATGTCGCATGGCAATAGCGTAACCGTGAGCGTGTCCTGTGTCGAACCTTCAAATTTATTTCACATTGATTTCAAATTGATTGTTTGACGAATCGTCTATTCTTCGTTTGCATGAGTGCTATGGATGATAGTATCAAAGGGCATAGAGAGAGGCTCAGACAGCGTTTTGCTGCACATGCTTTTGATGGGTTTCATGATTATGAAGTGTTGGAATTGCTGCTTACCTATGCCATCCCACGCAAAGATGTAAAACCTGTTGCAAAACGGTTGCTGAACATATTCGGTACGCTGGCCGGTGTGTTTGATGCTTCACTGGTTGAGCTCAAACAAACAGCAGGCGTTGGAGAACAGGCAGCGGTTTTTTTATCGTTGATTCGGCATGTGGAAATACGTTATCTCGCCTCTGACCTGCAGGGAAAAAATGTTTATGATCGGCCTGAGAAGGTAAAGGCCTATTTGCGCATGCAGATGCAGGGTCGTGGCATGGAATGTTTTGGAGCGATATTTACCGATCAACAACATCGTCATGTGGCGACACAAATTCTGTTTGAGGGTACAGTGGATCGTACGGTTGTTTATCCGCGTAATCTGATGAAACGGGCATTAGAGCTTGATGCCAAAGGTTTGATCCTGTTTCATAATCACCCCGGTGGAACAAAACGCGCTAGCACTGAAGATATTGCATTGACCCAGCGCATGGTAGAAGCCTGTGCGCCACTGGATATTAAGATACTTGATCATTTTTTAATTGCGGGCACTGAAGTATTGTCATTTAAAGAGAATGGTTGGTTCTAAGTTGTGATCTATTTTGCATTTCTGATATTGAAACGATGACGCTAGTATTATCATCCAGCACGAAAATAGTTTTTGGGAGTATCTCATGAATATCGATGCTATTATTCAGGGCATTAGCATTTGGGCCTTACCAGTTCTTTTTGCCATTGTGTTGCACGAAGTGGCGCATGGCTGGGTAGCCGATAAACTCGGTGATAATACCGCCCGTTTTATGGGGCGGCTTACGCTCAATCCACTAAAACATATCGATCCAATCGGCACGATTCTGATACCTGTCGTGTTGCTGGTGTCCGGGTCGCCTTTTTTGTTTGGTTACGCCAAGCCTGTGCCGGTCAATTTCGGAAAATTAAACAATCCCAAGCGTGATATGATTTGGGTTGCACTGGCAGGCCCCGTCACCAATTTACTGTTGGCCCTGTTATCTGCGCTGCTACTGGCAGTGGCGATTCATCTGCCCGCTTCCATGGCCTGGGTCTCAGAGCCATTGGCGTTGATGTGTCAGGCTTCGATCATTATTAATATGGTGCTTTTGATCTTTAATCTGTTACCACTGCCGCCACTCGATGGTGGTCGTGTTGCTGTAGGTCTATTGCCAGGCCCAATGGCTTATCAACTCTCTCGTATCGAACCATTCGGTTTTCTGATCATTGTGCTATTGCTTGTCTTTGGTCTGTTGCAATCAGTGATTGGCCCCTTGGTGATGGATAGTTCAGGCTGGTTAATCAATATAGCATTGTCTTTTTAACCAATATGAACGCGTTGATGAAAAGTTTACGTCCACTATTTGAAGCGGCGCGTGATTTGACACCTATTGTGCTTGTGATCCTGTTTTTTCAGGAATTTGTACTCAAACAACCGATCCCTAATATGGAAGAAATTCTGATTGGCATGCTTTTAGTCTTGTTCGGGTTGGCTCTGTTTGTGCGTGGGCTGGAAATCGGGCTGTTTCCGCTCGGTGAATCGATGGCGCATGCCTTTGCCAAAAAGGGTAATGTGACTTGGTTGTTGTTATTTGCATTCCTGCTTGGTTTTGGAACTACGGTTGCTGAACCTGCATTAATAGCGGTGGCCGGAAAGGCGGCTGAAATAGCCTCCCAGGGCGGCGTGATTGATTCAACTCAAGCTGCAATGGATGCCTATGCCAATGGACTGCGCATGACCGTGGCTCTCTCCGTAGGCGTTGCGATAGTACTTGGGGTGCTGCGTGTTCTAAAAGGATGGCCATTGCACTTCTGTATTATAGGCGGCTATTTCATTGTGGTGAGCATGACCTATTTTGCGCCAGCCGAAATTATTGGTATTGCCTATGATTCTGGTGGCGTTACCACGTCAACCATTACCGTGCCTTTGGTAACAGCCCTTGGGGTTGGACTGGCTTCGTCCATTCGTGGGCGCAATCCTATGCTGGATGGTTTCGGTCTGATTGCCTTTGCTTCGCTGTTGCCAATGATTTTTGTGATGGTTTATGGTATTGTAACAGTATGAGTCATCTGCTTCTATTTTTCGAGACCATGCTCTCGACATTGCGCGATGTGATTCCCATTGCAGCCGTATTGCTTGGTTTTCAGCTGTTAGTATTGCGACAGAAAGTTGCCCATCCATGGCGGGTGTTGCGTGGCTTTGTTTATGTGCTGCTTGGTCTGGCTCTATTTTTAATGGGGTTACAAGAAGCTATTTTTCCGCTTGGTGAGGTGATGGCGACGCAATTGACCAATCCGACCTTTCTGTATGGAGCGTTGTATCAGGAAGGGATCACAGTGCTCGCATCTATCCGCTGGCAGGATTATGTCTGGGTTTATGTGTTTGCTTTTGCCATAGGGCTTGCCACTACGCTGGCGGAACCATCCTTGATCGCAGTGGGTATGAAAGCGCAACAGGTCTCCGGTGGTGCGATCTCCGCATGGGGTCTTAGGCTTGCTGTATCGTTTGGCGTTGCAGTCGGTGTGTCGCTGGGCTGTTTCCGCATTGTGACCGGAACAGATCTCTGGCTCTATATTGTTGCGGCCTATGTTGTTGTGATCATTCAAACCATGCGGGCACCTAAAATGATTATTCCGTTGGCTTACGATTCCGGTGGTGTAACCACTTCAACCGTAACTGTGCCGTTATTGGCAGCATTGGGGTTGGGGCTGGCGGCAACGATTCCGGGCAGAAGCCCGTTAATTGACGGTTTTGGCTTGATTGCGTTTGCCAGCGTTTTTCCAATTATGAGTGTGATGGCTTATGCCCAGATCAATCGTTGGCAGGAACAACGCAGAACAAGCGAAAAGAAGGCAGGAGGCAGTAATGCGCTTTAAATTATTGATTGCACTGGTGGACGACACCAACACAGATCAAATTATGGCTGCTGCACGCAAGGCTGGAGCTACTGGTGCTACAGTTGTTGGCGATGCACGTGGTGAGGGACTGAACCCGAAAAAAACATTCTTTGGTCTGACACTGGAGGCTCAACGGAATATGGTGTTGTTTGTGGTTGAAGAACATTTAAGCCGTCATATCCTTGAATGCATCGCTTTAGAAGGTGGCTTTGAAGAGAATCCGGGCTCTGGTGTTGCTTTTCAGCTCGATGTTGAGGATGCGGTTGGTCTGGGTGGGCAGATTATGTGTCTGATGGATGAAGTGGGGGATAAATTGTGAGTGAATCAGCTGTGATGATGGTCAAAGATGTGATGAAAACGAAATTTGATATAGTGGATGGCGTCTCCACGATACGCCAGGCACTATCGGTGATGGAGCATGTGGAGACCAAATGTCTGATCGTCGATAAAAAACATGAACACGATGAGTATGGGATTGTTGTGATTGGTGATATCGCACGTCAGGTATTGGCTGCTGACCGCTCTCCTGATCGTGTCAGTATTTATGAAGTGATGACCAAACCGGCAGTTACGGTGCATCCGGACATGGATATTCGCTATGCCAGCGTGTTGTTTTCACGGTTGCATTTGTCGCGCGCACCAGTCGTAGATCACGGTAAAGTGATTGGTATTATTAGCTATACTGATATGGTGATGAAGGGCTTATTGAAGTTAGTTTAAAAAATTTAAATTTAGGGATTGACGAACGCATGGCAGATGCATATTGTCCGCCGCCTTCGTATGGAAGGCTTAAATAATCGGGGCGTAGCGCAGCCTGGTAGCGCATCTGGTTTGGGACCAGAGGGTCGGGT
>CAYZJL010000071.1:0-9856 GCA_964478615.1 uncultured Zetaproteobacteria bacterium | reverse complement strand
ATATTCTGGAATTGATTTTTGAAAGTAATAAAAAACTCAAAGATAAAGCGGCACTCATTGAAGATGTGCGCCGTGCAATTCGCGCCAGCCTTGGCAATCGAGCCAAAGAAAGTTTGGTGGTGGATTTTATAAACCAAACCAATTTGGATCATATTATCGACAAAGCCAGCATTATTGATGCGTTCTTTACCTTTGCTCAAGCTGAACAACAACGCGAAGCAGAATATCTGATTGAATCTGAGAACCTGAATGCACAAGCCGCCAAACGTTATATCACTGCATCATTAAAACGAGAATATGCCAGTGAAAATGGCACCGAATTGAATTCAATTCTTCCCAAGATGAGCCCCCTTAATCCGAAATACTTGCGTAAAAAACAAAGTGTTTTCGAGAAGATCGCTGCTTTTGTTGAGAAGTTTAAGGGCGTGGGAGGTCAAGTTTGATTCAAGTATTATTTTCAACCCACCTCTATCTCATCCTCCTTTGAGTGTTCTTGCTGTTTTTCAAGGGCAAGTTCATATCGTGAGGTGTCAGGCAGTGAGTTGACAGTCGACTCTTCAGGGCGTGGTGTGAAGGTTCAAATTATCCGTTAATACTAAGCCAATAGCGCCTTGATTTCAGCGCCTGTTAACGGGTTGGGTAAGCGGGCACCAAGTTGAGAGACCACGCGGCCTGCAGCATGTGAACCCAAGTGGCCGGCCTGATGCCATGAGAGACCATTGGTGATGCCGTAGAGCACACCAGCCGCATACATATCACCAGCACCGGTGCTGTCGATCGCTTCTACTTCAACGCCTTCAATGGGGAGTACTTCACCTTCATGCATGATGATGGATCCATTTTTACCGAGCGTTAGTGCAACATTTTCACAATGTTGATGAATGCTATGGGCGCACGCGATGGGGTCATCTTTACCGGTTAACGCTTTGGCCTCATCTTCATTACAGAACAGCAGATCAACAGGGCCTTCGATGAGTTGCTGGAATTGATCCCTGCAGATATCAATCAAAAAAGGATCAGAAATGGTCAGTGCAACTTTGACGTTGTTCTTTTTGGCCAGTTCAATGGCGCGCAATGCGGCGGCTTTGGTGCTGTCGCCCAGGAACAGATAACCTTCAATATAGACATATTTAGCTTTGGCCACCTCAGCTTCTAAAATATCATCCGCATTGAGCGAACTGGAGATGCCGAGGCTGGTGAGCATGGTGCGTTGCGCATCGGCAGTGATAAGTACAACACAGGTGCCTGTCTCTCCTTCAGTGGCAGTAATTTCGATAGCAATGCCCAACTCTTTCATCTCATCAAGGTATTGTTTGCCGAATGTATCACGTCCGGTTTTGCATGCATAAGCCGCAGTGCCACCCATGTCGGCAATGCCGACGATAGTATTGGCTGCTGATCCACCGGAGCAGAAATTGATGTCATGATTTGACAGCGCATCTAGAATTTCTTTCTGACGGGTATCATCCGTCAGTGTCATGACACCTTTTTCAATCTTCATGGATGAGAGAAATGCATCGTCAGTCTGCACCTGAATATCCATAATTGCATTGCCTACACCAAAAACATCGTAACCCATCTGTTACTCCATTTAATAAAAAATAATTGTCGGTATGCTGCCATTAGCTGCCTGGAATGCCAGCGCACCTCTTTAACTAAAGGCAAAACAAAGCGAGCCACGAATTACACGAATTAAAATCTATTGGGTGTTGATGTCGAAGCGGTAATCACGCAATACTTTTTTGCCATTTCCAAGGCCACCGGTTTTAACCATGATCTTGCGATCAACCTTGATGCGCAGTGCTAATGCATTGCCGCAGGTGATCCACAAGGTCTCTGTAGCATATCGGATGTTTGCATAATGGCCTTTTTTCAGCAGCATCTCTTTTAACAAACGGCCTTTACCATCACCGGCTTTGTTGGGTAAAAATATCTGCATCCAGATAGGGGCAGTTACAGCCTCAAAACGGAAAACGTGTCGAACTGTGTTTGTTGGATGAGCAAATCTGTTCACTTGCTGAGCTGCTGTTGTTGCTTTGTTGAGCACCGGGGGCGTTTTACTAACCTGCTTGCGGGGAGGGCTACTGATTGTTTGCTTGTCTGTTTGCTTGGCAGTGGGGCTGGCGGCTGAAACAGGTTTATTTGTTTTAGCTGTAAATGTTACAGTAGCACCATCCACCTTAGCCACTTGTTTGATTGCTGGGGTAGCAGGTGCTGCTTTGATTGCTGAAGTCACTTTACTGACAGGAGTGATTGCCCTGGCTGTTGTAGCTACAGCAGGTTCAGAAACCGTTTTGACGACATCTGTTTGTACACGTGCGATATTGTTGTCGCGGGTTCGATTTTGAGCCGGAGCAGTGCTCTGTAGCTGAGGTGTCGGAGTTGACAGAACAACAGTCTCTTCCTGCTCATCATCCCTGTTGATGACATTAAACAGAATGAATAGCACTACAAAAGCACCACCTGTCAGCCATGCCCACATGCGTGATGGGGCAACCGGTGGATCTGGAAATGTTAAGGGACGAGTGAGTTTGTAATCTGTGTTTTTCAGGCGATCAATTTCGTCAGTCAGATCAATGCCCAAATATTTGCTGTACTGACGCAGAAAACCGATGACATACACATCATCAGGAAGATTCTCCCAGTTGCCACTTTCCAGTGCCTTTAGGTGATTAGCAGAAATTTTTAATTTGCGAACGGGTCTAGAGATAGCTTCCTGTTTTTCTGTGCGGGCTTCTACGAGTTTATGGGCCATTTCCTGCAGTAGTAGTTGGCGGGGAGCAATGGTGTTTCCATTGTCTTCCGGTGTGTTTTTTTGCTTCGCGTTCATGGGCGATCCAGCCTGTCGCGTTGATCAAGTGCCCAGGCTCTGTCTAAAGGGGATGCAGTCTGTTGCGCGAATGTATTTAAAACAGTACGCGCCCTGTTGTCATCGTGTTGTTTATTTAACACGGAGATAAGGCCTTCTACAGCATTACGATTGTCCGGTTTTTTGCGTAGAAGTGCTTCATACAACAGGCCTGCTTCACGTAACTTATCCTGTTTATAGTAGGTGTAAGCAATTCTGTAATCAGGCAGAGTATTGGCTGCATTAAATAATTTGGCCTGTTGGAACGCTATAATCGCTTCAGGGAACTTTTTTTGGCCAAGCAAGGCGTTGCCCAGGTTAATAAATGCAAGATCCTGATTTGGATAACGGGGGTCATCCAATGCTTTGCGTGCATTTTTTTCAGCCTTTGTGTGATGCTCCAGACGGTTGAGCAGGCTGGCGTAATTATTGTAAATGCTGGCGCGGGCACCATATTGAAGTGCTTTAATATAGTAGAATTCAGCTTTTTTAAGGTCGCCACGTAGCAGCCATGCATAAGCCAATGCATCCATAACGTGCGCTTGCTTAGGCTGGATGGTGTCTGACTCCATCAGCTCATCAAAGGCTTTGGGGAGCATGCCTTCTTTGCCGAGTGCATCGATACCTAATTGATAATGAAGATGGGCCAGCTTCGCCTGTTGATCCGCTCCCAGCTCTTTATGAGGGGTGCTTGTGGCACAGGATACGAGCAATATGCTCAGGCATACTAAGGTGTATATATGGGTGAAGGTATTGTGTGGTTTCACAGAAAACGTTCCACCAGAGCGTGAATGGGACGAATAGCCTCATCATCGTGTGTTTTCAAATCAGCGAAAATACCGTGCTCAAGTGCTTCATGACAACTGCACGGTATTGCCTTAACCGGGTTGGTGAAAAATTGCTGCAACATCCGTTGTGCCTTTGCGACGTTGGCATGCATTACTTCGATGATGGAAGCTACCGAGACATCTGCCTCTTCAGTGTGCCAGCAATCATAATCGGTGCTCATGGCAACTGTAGCATAACAGATTTCCGCTTCGCGGGCCAATTTTGCCTCTGGTAAATTGGTCATGCCAATGACGTCCATGCCCCATGAACGGTACAGTTCTGATTCTGCCCGGCTTGAAAACTGAGGCCCCTGCATGACCAGATAACTGCCCTGTTGATGGGTGTTGATATCCGCTTGCTGGCAAGCAGCCAAGAGATCGGACTTCAGGCAGCTGCATACTGGGTCGGCCATCGATACATGTGCAACGATGGGGCCATCAAAAAAACTGCTTTCGCGGCTGTGGGTACGATCAATAAATTGATCGACCAGTACAAAGTCACCAGGGGCAATCTCTTGCCGCAAAGATCCAACGGCGGAGATTGAAATGATGCGGTTTACGCCTGCCAATTTCAGGGCATAAATATTAGCCCGGTAATTGATTTTGTGGGGTGGAATGCTGTGTCCACGACCATGGCGTGGTAAAAATACCACCTCCTGCCCCTGAATTTCTGCCAGCATCAGGCTGTCAGAGGGTTTTCCGAAAGGCGTATCTATATCCAACGTCTCGATCAGGCTGACACCTTCAATATCATACAATCCACTGCCGCCAATAATGCCGGTACGTCCTGATTGCTGTCTGTTCATGCGTGCTGCCATATTGGTCTATTCATGATTACTGTTTGATGTCCGCCTTGGTATCTGCTTTTAACTGTCCGCAGGCTGCCATAATGTCATCCCCACGTGAGCGCCTTACAGTGGCACGAATGCCTTTAGAAATCAATTCTTGCGCAAATTCTCTCATGTGTTTCTTTGAGCTTCCTTTGTATGGGCTGCCGGGAAAAGCATTAAACTGGATAAGATTAATGCGTTCGCGTTCCGGGTTCACAAACGCAATCAAGGCGTTTAAATCTTCTTGCTGATCGTTGATGCCATCGAGAAGCACATATTCCAGTGTAATATGACGCTGCTTGCGAACGGGGTAGCGATTCAAACATTGGCGTAGGGTTTGCAGAGAGTGTTTTCGATTGATCGGCACCAGTGTATCCCTTTTTTCTTCAATGGCGGAATGCAACGAAATAGCCAGATTGACCGGGTGCAGTTCACCAAGGCGTTCAATTTGTGGTGTCAGGCCGGATGTTGATACAGTAATGCGGCGGCGTGAAATATTGAGTCCATCTTCATTCATCAGCAGGTCAATGCTTTCATGTACAGACGCTTCATTGGCCATCGGTTCACCCATACCCATGTAGACGATATGTGTGATATCACTGTGCAGTGTTTCACCATCAACAGGTTGATCTGAAAGCGGTTCGGCGCGCAGGTCGGCTTTGATAGCGAGCAGTTGCGCGAAAATCTCTCCTGCACTCAGGTTGGCTTCAAAGCCCTGTGTGCCGGTATGGCAGAATGGGCAATCCAGTACGCAGCCGACTTGTGAAGAGATGCATACAGTGCCGCGTTTCGCCTCTGGAATAAAAACGCTCTCCACCATCTTACCGGCAAAACGTCCGCGTTGAAGAGCAAAGAGATATTTGCGTGTGCCATCGCTTGAACATTCACGCCGAATCAGTGTGAGTGGTTCACAAAGCAGTTTTTCTTTAAGTGTTGCGCGCAGGTCATCCGGAATGTTTTTCATCGCATCTGGATCGAGGATGCCTTTATTGCACCAGTCGATGACCTGTTTGGCACGAAATGCTGGTTTGCCCCAGCTCTGCATGAGCGCTTTGAGTTGAGGCAATAAAATCGCAGGCAGTTGCAGTTTGTCTGTAGATGGAAGTGTGTTCTGTTCTGTCATGTGGCGCATTGTGACAGAGCATCAGGAAACGGGATAGTTCTCAGGGCAGTCAGCCTGATTATCACCCTGTTTGATAATGTTTGTGTTATCATTGATGAATGCGATTGATCTTCAGGTTATTATTGATAGCTGTTTTGAGCATTGGCGGGTTGTCGTTATATATGGCTATGTTTGAAGATAAGTTTATCTATTTTCCTGACAAAGAACTGCAGCAGACGCCTGCGCTGGTAGGGCTTGAGTTTGAGGGATATCAGTTTAAAACATCCGATGGCGTGATATTGCACGGCTGGTATATACCGCATCCATCTGCCCAATTTATCGTGCTGCATCTGCATGGCAATGCAGGCAATATTAGCCATCGATTATCGCTTTACCGACATTGGCATAAGCTGGGGCTATCCATTTTTGCATTTGACTATCGGGGTTATGGTCAGAGCAAAGGTGAACCGACAGAAGAGGGTTTGTATAAAGATGCACGAGCGGCTTGGTCCTTGTTGATGAATACGTTCGATATACAGGCCGAATATATAATTATAAGTGGCAGAAGTCTGGGCGCAGCGGTCGCAACAAAACTGGCGACAGAGCAGCATCCAGCAGGTTTGGTGCTGGAAACACCATTTAGCAATATTGTAGACATGGCTGCTTATCATTATCCGTGGTTCCCACTGCGCTGGTTGGCGCACAATAAGTTTGATACAGAAAAAATGATCTCTGATGTTGATCTGCCATTGTTATTGATCAGTGCTAAATCAGATGCCATCGCACCAGCATTCATGGCAGATCGTATCTTTGCGGCAGCCAGTAACCCCAAACGTCATATCACTCTGGACGGGGGGCATAATGATTTTGATATGGTATCTGAACAACAGTATCTCGAAAGTTGGCAGAACTGGCTGGATAGCCTGCCAAGAGAGCACGCCTCAGATTAAATCATGCCCTGAACAGCTGTGAGTGAGAAGCGTACGGCAAGTGCAACGATGAGTGCAACGCCAATGGAGAGTGCAATGGAGAATAGCGCTTCTTTTCTGCCAATCACACGCAGCATAACCGCGAACGTAGAAACACAGGGGATGTAAAACAGCAGGAATACGAGGAAGGTGCTGATTTGAATGGTGTCCAGCATCATGCCGACTTCGAAGGTGCCAAGGGCCTGATAAATCATCACCAGTGATAGCTCTTTTCTCAGTACACCGAACAGAATCGGCACACCGAGTACGACAGGCAGGCCCAGTGCCCAGACGGTAATAGGAGCAAGCGCTGCATTGATAGCTTGGTCAAAACCGGCAAACTGTAGCAGGGCCAGAATGACACTGCCTGCCACCAGCAGCGGGGCAACAATGGTGAGAATGTCACGGGTGCGGTTCCAGGTGGAGTGTAGCAGCGGCGATAGCTTGGGCCAGCGATAGGCCGGAATCTCTTGAATCAGACCGGGACTGATTTCCGGGTAACGGTGAGAGAGTAGTCGTCCGAGCACGGCAATCACCAGCAGGCTTAACATAAACAGCAGCAATACTCCGATAGCACCGAGATATTTGGCCCCCAGGGCCAATACAATGGCTGAGCGGGCAGAGCAGGGTACAAAGGTGATTAACAGGGAAGATACCACCCGGTCACGGCCACTCGTGAGGCCTTTGGTGGCAGCAATGGCGGGCACATTGCAGCCTAGTCCTAACAAAAACGGCACAGCGACTTTACCGTGCAGTCCGATGGCATGGAAAAAACGGTCAACGACAAAGGCTATACGATGCATGATGCCGCTCTCTTCGAGTGCAACCAGCATCAATACCAGAGGCAGCATATAGGGTACGACGATGCCAATCAGGCCAATCAACCCATCTATAACCGCACGCCCGACAACAGCTGTGGCAGAATCAGGTTGCCAGCCGGAAATCATGTCGGAGAGTTTCACTGCGGAGATGGCATCGAGTGCTGTGCTCACTTCAAAGACCATGAACAGCACCGCAGCAAACACAGCTAACGAACCAAGCAGGCCCCAGCGCGGGTGCAGAAACAGCATGTCGAGCCGGTCTTCCCAGCTCAGTTTTGGTTTATGGATCAGTCTGGCGACATCTTCAAACATGCTGATGGCACGATGATGGCGATCTGCTTTCACCTCTTCTGTTAGAGGGCGCGGCAATACCTGATTGGCGCGTTCATGCAGGGCGTGAATGGCAGGCACGGTATCCGGGAAATGGCTCTGCAGTTCTGAAAGAACATAAGGACCCTCTTCCAGCAGATTCATGATCAACATATTGCTTGGCATGGCAAAAGCGGCATGGAGCTCCGGTTGATCAAGCAGCTGATGCAGCTCTTGAGCCCAGCGCTGAATATGCGGGCTGGCTGGTTGAGGTAATGGACAAACCGGTTTCCTGCCGGTTTTTAATACCTGTGCAAACAGATCAGACAGGCCGTGTCCTTTCAGAGCCGTGGTCGGGATCACAGGCACGCCGAGTTTGTCTGAGAGTAGTTCAATGTTGATTTCAACACCTTTGCGGTGTGCTTCATCCATCATATTCAATGCTACAACAACCGGTAATCCCAGCTCTGATATTTCAAGACCAAGCTCAAGACTTTGCTGTAGTGCACTGGCATCAATGACATGAACGAGTACATCAGGCCGGGAAAATGGTGCTGGTGGTTCCTGTTGCTCGTGACGCGAGATCAGGGGGCGGGCATCACCCCAGAGCAGGTATTTCAGCGCTTCAAGATCATCGCCCTGTAAACCACGCAGGGAGTTCAGATCGGGCAGATCAACCAGATGTACCTCATCGGCACCAATTTGTACCGGACATTCGGCATAAGGTTTATGTGTGCCTGTCAGTTTGCCGGTACGGTAACGGGTGCTGGCTACAGCGTGAAAAATGGTGCTTTTACCGCTGTTTGATTGGCCAATCAGAGCCACGCGTAGACGATTTTTGCCGCGATACACGTGGCCGTGCAGTGTGATCGGTTGGGTGGGTATGGAGGGGGTAAGCTGATTCAAAACAGAATCAGACTGTAAGTCTCTGGCTGCAAGTCAAGAATATCATCACTGTCAGTAGTGGTTCTTGCGCGTTGATCTCTCTGCTTTTCGCCGATATTGAGTCTATATCATGCATTTTACCGCTTTTGGTCTGTTTTAAGTTGCATTGTTCGAAAACATGATCTATTACATAGAGAGGGAATATGAATTTAAACATGAAACAGACAACGCGATTGCGTGGGCTTTTTGCACGCTGTGATCATGTTTCATATCACGGATGAAAAAAGTCCATGTGCGTTAGGGAGGTGCTGATGGATCAGCTGAATAACCCGCTACAAGACCTTGAAAAAATAAAAGAGTATTTACGGCATTACAGCCATGAGGTGCATCCGTTGTTGCAGGATGTTTCAGAGAGACAAACGTCAAAGCAGAAAGATCTTGTCGTGATTTATAATTTACTCTACGCGCTTAATGAGTCCATGACAAAAGAACTGGACTCTATGGCGTTGCATTTGAATCCATTGTCCGCACCATCTACATGCAATCTCCAGGTTGAACGTTTATCTGGCAGAGAGCGGGAGGTGTTGCTTCTGCTTGCCAAGGGTTGCAGTTATCAGGATGTGGCTGAACTCATTGGGTGTACGACAGCAACAACACAAACCTATGTTAAACGCATTTATAAAAAACTGAATGTGCACTCCAGATCTGAGGCCGTGTTTGAAGCCGCTTCTCTGGGAATGATCAACCTCTAGATCGTGATGAAGTTGGTGCCTTGCAGGGCGTGTATCTGAATCTTTTTTGAGATGCACTCTGGATCGCTGACTTTGCGGTGCGAACCTTCGTAAAACCATATACATAAAACCCGTTCGATATCAGGGAGGGAAAATGAAAAAAAACATCACTTCATACTTGGCGCTGTTGATTGCGCTGCTTGCACTAATGCCTGAAGCGGTTGCTACCCAGGCTGTAGGGGAAGCGAAACCTGAAGTAGCAATAGCCTTAAGTGGTGGTATTAGTCTGGGCTCTTATGAGGCTGGGTTGAATTGGGCCATGATAAAATACCTTAAGAATGAAGCTGGCGAGGAGATGCCCCGGCTTAAAGCTGTTTCAGGCGCTTCTGCCGGGAGCATTAATGCACTTATTTCAGCTGTGGTTAGCTGCCTTAAACCCGATAGCAGTTTTACTATTAATGATGGTGATAAAAAACGGATCGTTAAGAACAGCGCTGATAAAAACTGGTTCCGTGAGATCTGGTTGCCTATTGGC